>NZ_JBPQTX010000037.1:0-35222 GCF_051386555.1 Streptomyces sp. URMC 126 | reverse complement strand
CGGGAGACCGCCGGCCTCGACCGGGCCGGGAACGTCCGGCGGCTCGCCGCGCTCGCCGCCGCCGACGAGGACCGGATCGTCCTCGACCTCGACGGCATCCGCGCCCGCTACGACGAGCTCCGCCGCCGGCTCCCGGGCGTGGACGTCCGGTTCGCCATGAAGGCCTGCCCGGTCGACGAGGTGCTCGCCACCCTGGCCCGCGCGGGCGCCGGAGTGGACGCCGCGAGCCCGCTCGAAATGGAACAGGCCCTCCGGGCGGGCGTACCGGTGGCCCGGACCCACTACGGCAACACCGTCAAATCCGACCGGGACATCGCCCACGCCCACCGGCTCGGCGTCCGCGACTTCGCCACCGACAGCCTGGAGGACGTGGAGGCCATCGCCCGCCACGCCCCCGGTGCCCGCGTCTTCTGCCGCGTGGCGACCGGCGGGGAAGGCGCGCTGTGGGGCCTCACCCACAAGTTCGGCTGCCCGCCCGGCCAGGCCGTCCGCGTACTGGAACGGGCCCGCGAGCTCGGCCTGACCCCGTCCGGCCTCTCCGTGCACGTCGGCTCCCAGCAGATGACGGCCGAGGCCTGGTGCGCCGCCCTCACCGCCCTCGGCGGGGTCCTCACCCTCCTGCGCGACCGCGGCATCACCGTGGACCACGTCAACCTCGGCGGCGGCCTGCCCGCCCTCGGCTACCTCGACCGGCGGGGCGTCCCCCTCGACCCGCCCCTGGACGCCATCCTCACGGCGATCCGCGAGGGCACGGCCGACCTGCGCCGGATCCACGGCGCCCCGCTGGACTTCGTCATCGAACCCGGCCGCCACCTCGTCGCCGACCACGGAGCCGTCCGCGCCCACGTCGTCCGTCTCGCCGAGCGCCCCCACCCGGACGGCGGACCGCGGCACTGGCTCTATCTGAGCGTCGGCAAGTTCAACGGCCTGTACGAGATGGACGCGCTCCAGTACCGGCTGGTGTTCCCCGGGCGGCACGGCGACGGGTACGTCCCCGCCGTCCTCGCCGGGCCCACCTGCGACAGCGACGACGCCCACACACCCGGGCACGCGCCGGTCGAGGTCCCCGCAGACCTGGCCTCGGGCGACCCCGTCTGGGTGCTGTCCTCCGGCGCCTACGCCACCAGCTACATGACCCGCGGCTTCAACGGGATCGCCCCGCTGCCCTACACCTGCGTCGGAGGACAACGCCCGGACGCGCCCGCCGACGACCGGCCCGGGGGAGCGTGGCCACGGTGAGCGTCGGCATCCGCGTCCGCGGCATCACCGAATGCGACTGGGACGCCGTCGTGGCACTGGAGGCCGACGCCTACGCCCCGCTCGGCCTCTCCGAGGGGCCCGCCGCGCTGCGGTCCCGCGCGGACGCCTCCCCGGACACCTGCTTCGTGCTGGACGTCGGCTCCCGGCCGGCCGGCTACCTGCTGGCCCTGCCCTACCCCGCCGACCGCTGCCCGGACCTGACAGCGCCCGAAACACCGGGAGAACCGGCCGCCCCGGCCGCCAACCTCCACCTGCACGACATCGTCGTCGCGCCGCACCTGCGCCGCCGGGGGCTGGCCCGGCATCTGCTGCTGCACCTCACGCGCACCGCCCGGGCGCGGGGCGACGAGCGGATCTCCCTCGTCTCCGTCGGCGGCAGCGAGGCGTTCTGGTCGGCCCGCGGGTTCACCGCACACCCCCACGTCCCTCTCCCCGACGGCTACGGCCCCCACGCCGTCTACATGTCCCGGCCGGTGCCCGCCGACGACGCCGAGGACCCCGAACCGGGCGGGACGGCACCACACGGCCGGCCCGTGCACCACGAAGCGAGCTGATCCCCGTGCCCCGTCCCCACCCCTCCTTCCGGCGCGCCCACTGGGCCATCGTCGCGCTGTTCTGCTCCCTCGGCTTCCAGTACGCCACCTGGGCCGCCCGGATCCCGGCGCTCAAGACCGACCTCGGCCTGTCCGCGGCCGAGGTCGGCGTCCTGCTGATGGCCGCGGGCATCGGCGCGGCCGTCTCGTTCCCGCTGGTGGCCCTGCTGATGAAACGCCTGGGCTCCCCGCGGCTCGCCCTGCTGTCCCAGCTCGCCCTGGCCCTGCTGCTCCCCGCCCTGGCGGCGGCCCCGAACTACCCCGTCGCCCTGCTGGTCCTGGGCGTGGACGGCGTCTGCGTGGGCTGCCTCAACGTCGCCATGAACGCCCAAGGCGCGGCCCTCGAAGCCCGCTACGAGCGGACGGCCATGGCCAGGCTGCACGCGACGTTCAGCGGCGGCTCCCTGCTCGCCGCCCTCCTCGCCTCCGGCCTGACCGCCCTGACCCCGTCCCTCTGGGCGCACTTCGGCACCGCCGCCGCCCTCCTCGTCCTGCTCAACGCCGCCGCGCGAGGCGGCCTCCTCACGGAGGACGCGCCGGCCGAGGCGGCGGATGGCGAGACGACCGGGAAAGACGGGAAGGACGGGAAGGCACGGAAGCGCGGCCGGCGCGCCCTGCCGTCCCGGATCACCCTCTGGATGTGCTGCGCCATGGCCTTCGGCACCGTCACCGAGGGCGCCATGAACGACTGGTCCACCCTCTACATGAAGGACGTCGCCCACGCGTCCGCCGGGCTCGCGCCCCTGGGCATCGCCGTCGTCTCCGGGATGATGGTGGTGGCCCGCCTCTTCGCCGACGGCCGGCGCGACCGCTGGGGCGACGGCCGCGTCGTCCTCCTGGGCAGCGCCCTGGCCGCCGCGGGACTCGCCTTCGCGCTGCTCAGCGGGGGCGTGGCGGCGGCCCTCATCGGATTCGCCTGCGTCGGGCTGGGCACCGCGGCCGTGACCCCCTGCGTCTACGCGGCGGCGGCCCGGCAGGGCTCCGACTCCCTGACCCTGGTCGCCGCGATGGGCACCACGGGCCTGCTCGCCGGGCCGCCCCTCATCGGCTTCATCGCCAACGCGAGCAGCCTGGCCTGGGGCTTCGCCGCCGTCGCCGCGGCGGCGGGCGTGGTGTCCCTGTGCAGCACGCGCATCCGGTGGACACCGGTGAGCGGCTGAGGTCTCCACCCCTTCACCGGTTCCCGGGGCTGACGCCCCGGACCCCGAAACCGCGCGCCGCACGGTTGTCCTCGAACGCCGGACGGGCTGAGACGAGCCCGTCCGGCGTTCGGCCCGTCTACGGCGCCATCTCGTACGCCCCGGACAGCGCCTCGACGCGCTCCCAGACCCGCGCCGAGCGGCCCTCGTCGACGACCGGGCGGCGGACCGCGCCGAGCGCCCAGCGCTGCTGCTCCTCGGTGGCCGAGTCCTTGCCGTGCAGCTCGACGGCGTGCGCGGAGAAGTCGCGGACCAGCACGGCGCACAGCTCGTCCAGCACGTCCTCGTCCAGATCCGTCAGGCGCGCCTGCTCCAGGATCAGCTGCCCGTGCACGACCAGGGCGAACAACTGGCCCACGGACAGCAGCAGATCGAGGTCACGGCTCTGCTCCTCGTCCGGCGCGGCGGTGGTGACGAACGCGCACAGCGCGTCCGCCTGCTCGCGGAGACGGCCGACGTTGGGCAGGTGCGCGTACGCGTCGAAGGCGGTCCGCCAGTCGTGGAACCGGATGGAACCGAGGCCGCGCGCCGGGCCCTGGCGGAACAGGAACGCGTCGTCGGCCGCGTCGAGACGGGTCGGGACGGGCTCGTAACCGGCGGGCTCCAGCAGGTGGTTGCGGAGGAACTTGAGGATCAGCGCGAGGTTGACGTGGACCGTCCCCTCCAGCTTCGGCAGGCTGCGGATCTCGACGGCCGCCTGGGCGAAGTAGTTGTCCTTCTCGAAGCCCTTGGCCGCGATGACGTCCCACATGAGGTCGACGACCTTCTCGCCCTCGGTGGTCACCTTCATCTTCGTCATGGGGTTGAAGAGGAGGTAGCGGCGGTCGTCCGGGCCGGCGGAGCGGAAGTAGTCGACCGCGCGGTCGCTGAACAGCTTCATCCCGACCAGACGGACGTAGGCGTCGGTCAGCTCGCGGCGCACGTGCGGGAAGGCGGTGACCGGACGGCCGTAGAGGATCCGGTTGTGCGCGTGGGTGACGGCCTCGTACATCGCGTGCTCGCAGATGCCGATGGAGGCGGTGCAGAGGTTGAACTTGCCGACGTTCACGGTGTTGAGCGCGGCGTCGAAGGCGGCACGGCCGGTGTGCAGCACGTCCTCGGCACGGACCGGGTAGTCCTCCAGGCGGAACTCGCTGACGAACTTCGAGGAGTCGACGACGTTCTTCACCAGGTGGTACGCCGGGTGGCGGCTGTCCGCGGCGAAGAAGACGTAGCCGTCGGGGCCCTCGACGTCGGTGCGGCGGCCGAAGACGGAGACGAGGCCCGCCGCGTTGCCGTTGCCGATGTAGTACTTCGAGCCGGTGGCCCGGAAGCCGCCGGTACCCTCGCTGTCGTCCGGCTCCAGCAGCATGTCGGTCGAGTAGATGTCGGCGCCGTGCGTCTTCTCGGACAGGCCGAACGCGAACACCTCGCCGTCCGCCAGGAGTTCGGCGGCCCGGGCGCGGGCGGCGGCGTTGTCGCTCTGCCACACCGGGCCGAGGCCGAGGATGGTGACCTGCCACGCGTACCAGTAGTCGAGGCCGTAGAAGCCGAGGATCTCGTTGAGCGCGGCGATCCGGGCGGTGTCCCAGCGCTTGTCCCCGGCCCCTTCCGCCGCGCCGGCGGCCGCCGCCGGGGTGAGGAAGGTCGCGAAGAGGCCCTCCTTGGCGGCGAAGGCGAGGAAGTCCGCGAGCCAGGCGCGGGACCGGTAGTCCTCGATCAGCTTGCGCTTGCCGCGCTCCTCGAACCAGTCGACCGTGGCGCGCAGCAGGCGGCGGGTCTCGGGGTCGAAGTGCGCCGGGTCGTAGGTGCGCGGGTTGAACAGCAGCGGGTCGGCCATGGAGGTTCGCCTTTCCGGCTCGGAGGATGAGGGCTGGGGGGGATGAGGGCTGGGGGATGTCGGAGGTGTCCGGCGCCGGGCGCGCGCTCAGCCGTGCGCTCGCCCGTACGCCCGCCCGCGCTCAGTCGTGCGCTCGGCCTTGCGCGGTGCCGATGCGGCGCAGGGTGGCCAGGACGTCGTCGAGCCACGCGAGCGTCATCCGCTCGTACGCGATCCCGCCGCGCAGGACGGCGTGCTGGAGCTCCTGCCCGGTGTCGAGGGTTCCGGGCGCTTCGGGTCCGGTGAAGTCGCGACGCTCGCCCGCGAGGTAGTGGGCGAGCCGCTCGGAGTGGACGCGGTGGTGCCGCTCGACCTCGCCGACCAGCGCGGCGGGATCGCCGAAGGCCGCTCCGCGGATCTTCACCGCGAGGTCGTGCCGCAGGCCCTCCGGCTCCACCGGCTCGGACAGCCACCGGGCAAGGACCTCCCGGCCCGGGGCCGCCACCGAGTACTCCTTCTTGTCCGGCCGGCCCTGCTGGGCCACCTCCCGGACGTCGATCCAGCCGTCGCCCACCATCCGCTTCAGGACCCGGTAGATCTGCTGGTGGGTGGCGGTCCAGAAGTACCCGATGGACCGCTCGAACCGCCGGGCCAGCTCATAGCCGGAGCCCGGCTGCTCCAGCAGGGAGACGAGGATCGCGTGTTCGAGCGCCATGCCCTGGATCATCTATGCAACTCGTTTCATAGGAAAGAGCCGCCGCCCGAGTGAGACCGGGCTCACCCCGCCCGCCCGGCCCTCCGCCCGCTTTCCGCCCCTCGCCCGCGGTCTACGGCTCGCGGCCCATCAGCCGCAGCAGACGGTCCTGCCCGGACCCGCCGGCCGGCGACGGCTCCGCCGCCGGACCGTAGTAGGTGTGGCCGGCCGAGAGAGGACTCTCACTGACCCCTTCGTAGATCCACTCGAACCGGTCGAGGACCCACCGCACCGTGCCCGCGTCGAGCCGCTCGTCGAGGCCGACCGCGCGGGCGAGGTCCCAGGTGTGCGTGATCGCGTCCACCACGTACAGGCCCAGCAGCCGGCGGCCGGGGACCGGGCCGAAGGGGTAGTCGACGGTCCGGTCGAGCGCACCGGCGGCGTGGAAGGCCGCCCGGCATTCGGCCACCGCCTCCCGGTAGGCGGTCACCGGGTCGCCCTCGACCGCGTCCGGATCCAGACCGGCCAGGAACTCGGCGCTGCCGCCGCCGCGCAGGAGCGCGGTGTAGAGGCGACTGCCCTGGACCATGTGCCCGGCCAGCCGGCGCACGTTCCACTCGGTGCACGGCGTGGGCATGCCCCAGGCCGTGCCGGGCACCTCCCGCAGCCGGGCGCCGAACCCCTCGGCCGCGATGTCGAAGCGGCTGAGCAGGGTGTTGTCGTCGGTGATGTTCGTGTCGTTCATGGGCCTGAGTCTGGTCACCGCGCGCCGCCTTCTCCGGCGGAAATCGGACGTCCAGCGGGGGAGACGGCGTGGGCGTCGTCCTCCTGCCCGTCCCCGAGCCCGTCGGTCGTCGCGCGCCGTCAGTGATCAGGGATCGGTGTGCGGGCGGAGAGGAAAAGCGCCCAGGACACACACGCGAAGGAGGCGGTGGAGGCCAGGGCACGGATCAGGTTCCATCGCACCCAGGCGCTCTCGAAGGCGCTGCGGACAGCGGCGAGATCCGTGGCGCTCTCCGCGGAACCGGCCGCCGCGAGACGATTGTTGAGCGGTACGTTGGCCACGCCGGTGATCACCAGTACGGCGAGCTGGAAGGCGGCGGCCGCCGCGAGCCACACCAACGCGGCGCGACCGCCGCCGCGCGGCTCCAGCGCGGCGGCGAGCACGATAAGCGCCAAGGGACCCAGGAAGGAGAGCATGAACCACCCGTTGAGGATGGCCACATTGATCTCTCGCATCGCCTCGACGAAACTCCGGTCGTCGGACCGGGCCAGTCCGGGCATCACGGAGCAGGCGTACGCGTAGAAGAGCCCGGCGCCCAGCCCGCTGGTCACCACCGCACCGAACAGGACCGCAGTGCGAAAATCCGACATACCCGTAACCCCCGTCCACCGTGCCGTGCCGTCAGTCAACCGGCCGGGCCCGCCGTCGGCCATGGCCGAGAACCCCGGCCGCATAAGCGAGCGTCCGGTGGCCCCCGCGCCGCCCGGCGGGGACGCGCTCGACGCGCTGCTGACCGGCACCCGGGCCCAGGGCGCCTTCCTGCTGCGCTCGGTGTTCGACCCGCCCTGGGCGATCCGGGTCGAGGACGGGGCACCGCTGACCGTCCTGACCATGTTCCGCGGCGAGGGCTGGATTCTGCACGACCGGCGGCCCGCCGTGCGGCTGCGCCCGGGCGACCTCGCGGTCGTGCGAGGCCCCGAGCCGTACACGGTCGCCGACCACCCCTCGACCGAGCCGCGGTGGACCGTCCACCCCGGGCAGGTGGCGACGGACCGGGCCGGGAACGAAGTGTGCGCGGAACTCCATCGCGGCGTCCGGACCTGGGGCGTACGCCTGGACGCCGCCCACGTACTCGTCAGCGGTACCTACCAGATGCCCGGCGAGGTCGGCCGGCGCCTGCTGCACACCCTGCCGAACGCGCTGCTGCTCACCGCCGGGGAGTGGCACTCGCCGCTGCTGCCGCTGCTGCGGGAACAGATGGGACGCGACGAACCGGGACAGACGACCGTCCTGGACCGGCTGCTCGACCTGATCCTGATCGGCGCGCTGCGCGCCTGGCTCACGCGGGAAGGCGCCGCGGCCCCCGCCTGGTACCGCGCCCACGGCGACCCGGTGGTGGGCCCCGCGCTCGGCCTGCTGCACGCCGACCCCGCCCGCTCGTGGACGGTCGCCGCCCTCGCCGCCGAGACCGGCGTCTCCCGCGCCGTCCTCGCCCGCCGCTTCACCGAACTGGTCGGCGAACCGCCGATGGCCTACCTCACCGACTGGCGCCTCTCCCTGGCCGCCGACCTTCTCGCCTCCTCCGACGCCACCTTGGCCGCCGTCGCCCGGCAGGTCGGGTACGGCAGCGCCTTCGCGCTCAGCGCGGCGTTCAAGCGCGTCCGCGGCCTCAGCCCCGCCCAGCACCGCGTCGCCTGCCGCGCGCGACCGGCCGAGCCGGGACCGGCGGCTTCCTGAGCGGAGGCCCGCGCTCCGGGCCGGCCGCCGGCCGTGCGCCGCGCCGAGAACGCGAGGCCCGGCCGGACGGCGGTGCCGGTACGGCGGTTTGTAGAGTCTCGGCTCATGGGAACCGAGACAGGAGGCGGGGCGGCCCCGGGCGCGGGGCGGGGCTTCGGGCCGTCCGCCGACGGGCAGGAGCACGGCACCGAGGCGCGAGGGGGCTTCGGCCCGCCCGGGTCGGGGCCGTCGGTGGGAGCCGGGCTGCCCGTCACCGGAACGCCCGGCTCAAGTCAGGCCGGCTTCAGGCCACCCGAGTTCGGGCCACCCGGTTTCGGCCCGCCCGAGTTCGGGCCATCGCCGGAGACCGGCGGCCAGGCATCCTCCGCCGCCTGGCCACCGCCCGCCACTGCCTGGCAGCCGCCCTCCGAAGTCGAGCGCGGTCTGTACGAGGCGAAGACGCGCCAGGACTGGGCCGCCTACTTCGACGTCCTGGCGGGCGCCTACCTCTACCACCCCATGCCCAGGGCCGACGCCGACCAGGGCCTCGTCGTCCACACGCCCTACTGGAACCCTCAAGTGGGCGCCCACACGCTCGGGTTCTTCACCCATGGCGTACTGCCCGCGCCCGTCGCCGACACGGTGTACTTCCGCCGGTCGCTGGGCCGGCTGGCCGAGGAGTGGTACGACGACAGGCTCTGGCTGTCCGTCAACCCGGGCACCCCCAGCGAGGCTTGCTTCCCGGCCACCGCGGCCCACCGCGCACTGTGGACCCGGCACGCCGAATCCGTCCCGCTCCAGCCGGCGGGAGCGCTGCGCACCCTGCGCGTCGGAGGCCCCCTCCAGGGCGAGGTCGCGCACGGCCTCGCCTGCGGGGCGCTGCTGTGCGTCAGCAACGGCTCCCTGTGGAACGCCATGGCCTGGCACGGCACCGGCTACCGGGGAGAGCGCGAGCGCCTGCGCGACTGGTGGGACATCACCACCCGCGAACAGTGGCAGCAGACCGTGGAGACCCTGCTGCGCGGCCGGGCGATCAGTCCGCCGTGGGAGTTCGTCCTGGGAGTGCGGCGCACTCTGGCACGGGAGTACGGGGGACCGGTGGAAGCCGGCCACTGGCGGGAGGTGACCGCCCGGGTGCTGCGGGCGCGCGCCGCCGAGGCAGGCTTCGGCGGCGACGGCCCCGGCGAGGGCGACGGCGGCTCCGACGGCGACGGCCCCGGCGGTGACGGCCCGGACGTGGAGGCCGAGATCCGACGCGTGGGACAACTCATCGGGCGCATCACCCGCTACGAGGCCAGGTTCCGCGCCGACGGGCTGCTCCGCGGGAACCGGTCCGTCCGTTCCGTGCTGGCCTGGGACTTCGGCCGGGCGTCGAAGATGGCCCGCTGGGGCCTCGGCGCCCGCTTCTGCGACATGCGGGAGGCCGAGTCGGCCGTGGTGCGCGCGAGCCGGGTCAGCCGGATCGAATACCACTCGTGGGAGGACTTCTCCGCCGGCTACATCCTGGGCCGCTGTCTGCACTTCGACGAGGAGGAGTTCGGACCGTGGTACGAGGAGATGCTCCAGGCACACCGCATTCTGACCGCCGACCCGGAAAGCCCTTGGCTGACGATCCCTTGGTGAGGGTTCCGCCGGCGCGGGGGACCGTCGGGGACGCCCGATGACCCCTCCCGCTGGCACGGCGCTTGCGTTAACCGCCAGCGCCATTGCACCACTTTTCCGACGCGACCTGCGGATTTCTCCGGGCCCCGCCCGTTACTCGTTGACGGTGAAGTGAGACCCCCCGTAGTTTCGCGATCCGAAAAGCCGGCGAGGGACGCGCGTCGGTCAGTGATGTCGGGCGCGGCGGCCCGCCGGGAGCGGAGAGGTATCGCCGTACCGCGCCGCGTCACCGTCCCTACGAGTCCCGGGTGTTCGGCCGCGCAGTTCCCTTTGACGAAGGAGTCCGAAAGTGCCGAAGAGAAGCCGTTGGACCAAGCCGCTGTCGACCGCCGGGGTCGGCCTGGCCGCACTCGTCATGTCCGTGACCGCGCTGGGCGGACAGGCGTCCGCCGAAATGGTCGAGGGAATCGAGATCGAGGACAGCGTTGTCGCCGCCGACAACGCCGAGGACATCACGGCGGCCATACCGTGCATCACCAGCCCCGGTGTCAAGACGTGTTTCGACAAGAACGGCGACAAGGTCTACGTCAAGGACACCAAGGGCAACGGAAAGTCCGCGGTCGGCCTGTGGTCGACGAATTACGGCCGGTCCGGCGGTTGCCGGAACAAGCTGACGGCCGGCAAATGGGCCGTCTGCAACTACAACATGCGGGAGGAGGGGCACATTCAGCTGGAGAACGCCCAGTACGACGCTGAGACGCGTACGCTCACCCGCTTCGACCCGCGGGCGCTCTCCGTCTGGCTGCCCATCTGACCCTCCTCGCCACCTCGGCCACGCCGCGGCCGCCGTCGTGTTCGACGGCGGCCGTACGGCGTCGCGCCCGCGGTTCAGGTGGCGCCGTGGTACGCCACGCCCAGGATGAGGACGGCCACCGCGGTGGCCAGGAACACGATCCCGCCGACGATGTTCCGCGAGCCGACCCGCAGATGGGCGATGATCGCGCCGATGAAGTACAGCACGAGGCCGGAGGCGGCCAGCGTTCCGAGGATCGGCACGGCGAGCCCGGCGAGCAGCCCCAGGGTGCCCGCCGCCAGCAGCAGGCCCAGCACGGGGACGTACTTCCGGGGTATGCCCTTCATGTCCGCCTGGGACTTGGGGTACTCGTGACCGATCAGATAGGTGACGGCGGCGGCACCGTTGAAGACCGCGCCGAGGACGGTGACCGTGACGAAGGCGATGAACACGTTCTCTCCGTTCCGCTGAGGTGGAGACGGTGCCGCGGGAGGGGCCGGGTGCGGTACGCCGTGCTCCGGAAGACAGGCGGGCGACCTCGAAGCCGGCGTCCCCAACACCGGTGGTGCGTCGCGAGGTTGCGGTCGCGCAATGACGTCGCGCGCTGGTGATCGTACCTGGGTGTCGGCAGAGGTGATCACCCGGTGTCGGGAGGGTGTTCGACAAGTACTGCAACATCAAGGGTTGTTGGAGGCCGCGCGGGCACGGGGGAGTGGTGTGCTCAGTACGGTCGATCGGAGCACGCCTGGCCGACGGCGGGTGCCGGCGCCCGCACCGACGCTACGAGTGCGAGGCCGGCCACCTCCCCGCCCTCGTCGGCAAGGCCGCCGCTCTCATCGGTTACCGCGGATCGACGGCCCTGCTCACGGCCTGAGCCGGTCCTGCTGCACGTCGAAACAGACCAGTCCCATGGACTCCGCCACGGCTGCCGCGTAGGCCGACGCCTCCTCGGCCATGCTCCACCGCATGGGGAAATAGATCAGCGGCCCACTGGCCTCGTCGATCAACGGGCCGGTCGACCAGGGGGAGGTGTCCTCCTCGTCCTCGGTGATGTCGCACCACCGCTCAAGCAGCGCGGCCACATAAGCCGCTATGCGTTCCGAGGGAGGCTCTCCCGCCTCACTTCCGATGTATCGGTCGTACAGATCGCTGAAGACCCGGCCGGCGGTCTCGTCATCCGCCGGTCTCTCGCCTTCCCAGACAGCAAGGTCGTAGCTCATGTCTCGGAGGCTCTCACAGCGCACTGACATCGCCCGTGGCCGTCCGACAGCACGAACCCGAACGGAGAGAAGCGGCGCCCAGGTACCTCTCCCGCATGGCCCCGGGCTCGCGGCGGATCCCGCACCCGGGCCGATCGCGACCGGCCTGCCGGCGCGTCGGCACAACCACCCGGAGGACCCGGGAGGCGCAGCGGAAGGAGCTCCGCCTCTCCGATCGGAGGACACAGGGTTCCCCCGCCGGACCGGCCCGTCGTCCGACGGGGCCCGGCCGCCAGGAATCCTAGCCTGGGCCGGGAAGGCGGGGCGGAGAGCAGCGCCCCCGCCGCGCTCGTCCCTTCGGGAGGAAATCTTGACTTCCTCACGGAATTTCCAGGTCCACCGCGATGAAACAGGCCCCCGCCACTCCGGGGGCGACCCCGGCCGGATCAGCCTCATAGACCGCGGAAGTTCCGCTTCCGTGTCGGGACGCTCTCGCCGGCCGCGTACGGCGCCCTCCCCGACGGCTCCCCGCGCAGGGGGAGGCAGCCGGTGACCGCGACGACCGTACCCGCCGCCGCGGGCCGCCGCTGCCGTTCGGCGCTCGTGGTGTGCTGCCTGGCCGTGTTCATGGTCGGCCTCGACTCGACCGCGCTGAATGTCGCGCTGCCCGCCGTGCGGCGGGAGTTGAACGCGTCCGTGCCCGCGACGCAGTGGATGATGGACGCGTACAACCTGCTGGTGGCGTCGCTGATCCTGCTCGCCGGATCGGTGGCCGACCGGGCGGGGCACCGGCGGCTGCTCCTGCTCGGATTCGCCCTGTTCACGGCCGGCTCCGCCCTGTGCGGGCTGGCGTCTTCGGCGGGTGAGCTGATCATCTTCCGGGCGGTGCAGGGCCTGGGCGGGGCCGTGCTCGCCCCCGTCTCGCTGTCGGTCATCACCCACGTCGCCCCGGACAAGGCGTACCGGGCCCGGGCCATCGGCGCCTGGACCGCGGCCTTCGCGGTCGGTATGGCGGCCGGGCCGCTGCTCGGCGGCCTGCTGGTGGCCGGCGGCGGCTGGCGAACCGTCTTCTGGATCAACGTGCCGGTGGGAGCCGCCGCGCTGACCTTCGCCGTTCGCGGGCTCCCCGCGTCGCGGGCCGCCGTCGCCCGGCGGCCGGATCCGGTCGGGCAGGTGCTGCTGATCGCCCTGCTGGGCCCGCTCACGTACGCCGTCATCGACGCCCCGCACCGCGGCGTCCTCGCACCGCCGGTACTGACCGCGGCCGCAGTCGCCGCCGCCGCGCTCGCCGGTCTGGTGGTGTACGAGCGCCGCCGGACCGAGCCCCTGATCGATCTGCGGTGCTTCCGCAGCGTGCCGTTCAGCGGGGCGGTGGTCATCTCGTTGAACTCCTTCGCGGTGCTGGGCGGCTTCCTCTTCCTCAGCACCTTCTACCTGCAGGACGCGCGCGGGCTCTCCCCGCTGCTCGCCGGCCTCTGGACGCTGCCCATGCCCGCCGCGGCGGTCGCCTTCGCGCCACTGGCCGGCCGTATCCAGGGCCGCCGCGGGCCCCGGATCCCGCTGACGTTGGCGGGCGCGGCCCTGGCGGCGGGCTCCCTCCTCTTCGCCGTGGGAGGGACGGACTGCGGCACCGTCCCCACCGTCATCGGCTACGCCTGCGTCGGCGCCGGCATCGGTCTGGTGGACGTCCCGGCGACCCACCTCGCTGTCGACGGCATGCCCAGGGAACGGGCCGGCGTGGCCTCGGGCATCAGCACGACGAGCTGCCGGGTCGGGGTGTCGCTCGGCGTAGCGGTCATCGGCGCGGTCCTCTCGGCCGGCCTTCCCCCGGGCTCCGCCCCCGGCGTCGCCCGGTTCGCCGACGCGGCGGGGCCGGCCTGGTGGCTGATGGGGGCGTGCGGAGCGCTGGTGATGCTGCTGGGCGCCCTGGTGACGCGTGCCGAACCAGCCCGTCCGCGACCCGAAGACGCGCGCCGCGGGCGCATTGGCCAGGGGACCCGGCCCTCCCGGGAAACGGTGAACGGGTGAGACCAGGGCACGGCCCCAGGCGGCTGCCACCCCACCGGCGGGCATCCGGTGCCCGAGCGCCGAGAGACGGGTCGCTCGCCGTACGCCCGGTGAGCCGGGAACGGCTGATCAGGAGGCCGGCACGCCGGAAGACGCGGGCCCGGGCCTGTGCTCACCGAGGACATGGTGGACGACGACAGGCTCACTGACGACGGCGAAGGCGGCTGGGAAGCGGCCGACGGTTGCGAAGAATCGCGACCGGCCGAGCGACACAGGACGCCGGAAGACCGGGAGGAGCCGGTGGCCGCCCGCTCCCGGGGGTACCTTGTCTCCCCTTGTCTTCGTCGTCTTCGTCCCGAGGGGAAAGCCGATGACTCGTCCGACGGCCGAGGACCGCGACGGTCACCGGCGCGCCGGGCCGCGGGAGTGGGCCGGCCTGGTCGTCCTCACCCTGCCGGTACTGCTGATCTCCATCGACGTCACGGTGCTGGGCTTCGCCGTCCCACAGCTCGGTGAGGACCTGGAACCCACCGGCCCGCAACTGCTGTGGATCGTGGACGTCTACTCGTTCGTCCTCGCCGGCCTGCTCGTCACCATGGGCACTCTGGGCGACCGCATCGGCAGGCGCAAGCTGCTGACCATGGGCTGCCTGGGGTTCGGGGCGGCCTCCATGATGGCCGCCTACGCCCCCGACCCCTCCACCCTCATCGCGGCCCGCGCGCTGCTGGGCGTCGCCGGCGCCACGCTGATGCCCTCGACCCTCTCGCTGCTGCGCAACCTCTTCCACGACGAGGCCCAGCGGCTGACGGCCCTGGCCGCGTGGGGCTCGGCGTTCAGCGCGGGGTCGGCCCTGGGGCCGATCCTCGGCGGCTGGCTCCTGACCCACTTCTGGTGGGGATCGGTCTTCGCCGTCAACCTGCCGGTCGCCGTCGTGGCCCTCGTCGCGATCCCGATGCTCCTCCCCGAGAGCCGCGACCCGGCCGCCGGCCGTCTCGATCTGCCCAGCGTGGCCCTGGTGATGCTCGCGACCCTCCCCTTCGTCTACGGGATCAAGTCCCTCGCCGCACGGGACGCCGCCGTGCCGGCGGTGGGCTGCATGGCGTTCGGCGTCGCCGCCGGGTACCTGTTCGTACGGCGCCAGCGCGCCCTGGCCGACCCCGTCATCGACGTGCGGCTGTTCGGCGTGCGGCGCTTCACCGGTGCCGTCACCGCGAACCTGATGCTGATGTTCGCGATGGGCGGCACCATGTTCCTCCTGCCGCAGTACGTCCAACTCGTCCTCGGCCTCTCGCCGTTGGCCGGTGGACTCCTCCTGTTGCCCGGGGCGGTGCTCTCGGTCGCCGCCGGCTTCGTCGCGGCGGCCGCCGGCCGGCGCGTCGGCCCGCGCCGCTTGGTGCCCGTCGGCCTCCTGCTCACCGCCGTGGGCATGGCCGCGCTCGCCCTGCTCGACGCCGGCCACGCCACCACCGTCGTCGTCCTCGCCTTCGCCGTGCTGAGCCTGGGCATCGGCGCCGCCATGACCCTCACCAACGAACTCGTCCTGGCCGCCGTGTCACCGGACCGGGCGGGCGCCGCTTCGGGAGTCTCCGAGACGGCGGTCGAACTCGGCGCCGCCTTCGGCATCGCCCTGCTCGGCAGCCTCACCAGCGCCCTCTACCGCTCCCACCTCCACCGGGTGGACGCCATCCCCGACACCGGCATGGACAAGGCCCGTGAAGCGCTCAGCGACGCGGCGGCCGTCGCCCACCAGACCGGCGGCGGCGCCGGCCACGCGCTGCTGGACTCCGCCCGTGACGCCTTCACGACCGGCCTCCGGACCACGGGCCTCGCGGCAGGAGTACTCCTCGCCGTCGCCGCGGTCCTCATCACGTACATGCTCCGCGACCCCGGGACGGGGGACCCGGCCGCCGACGGCTGACCGAGGGGGGAAACGGCGCGAGGAGAGCGGTTACGGCACGCCGGGGTCTCCCCGGAGGCTGTCATGATCGCGACCATGGACGAGACAAGCGAGATTCTGAGGCGGGAATTCGACGCGGAGGAAGGGAGCTTCCTGCTGCGGCTGCGCGGTGACCTGGAGTGGGACCGGGCCGCCTTCACCCGCCTGGAAGGGGCGATGCGCGTCGTATGCGAGCGATCCCAGTCCCACGAGAAGCTCGACCGGTGGGTCGCCGAAGGCTTCCATGAGGTCGCGACCTGGGTACCGTCGTGGACCTCGCACCCGGACTTCCCTAAACCGACGCCCGATTCCTACTTCGAAGACTGCCTCGAACGCATCGGAGATCTTGCCAACTGGTACTTCCGGGGCCGGCACGACTATTCCGAGGGACACGTCTGGACCGACCTCTGACGACGCCGGCTGCTCGGTCGAGCCGCGTAGTCCGAAGAATGGGGTCGGGTCACTTGAGCTGCGGCCGCCATTCGAAGAGCAGAATGGTCGCGTCGTCCCGCAGCCGGTTGCGCTGGTAATCGAGGATGGCGTGGATGAGCAGCCGCAGTACCTCCGCGGGGCGTTGGCCGGCCGCGGAGGAGCGGATGATGAAGTCCGTGAACCGGCCGAGGCCGAACTCGGCACCCTCCGCGTCGCGGGCCTCCACGACACCGTCGGTGTAGAGGAGGACGCAGTCGCCCGGCTCCAGCGTCGTCCGGTGGGTCTGCCGGGCGACTCGGCCGGACAGGTCGGCCAGGCCGATCGGTGGCTGCGGCGGACGGTCCAGCGCCCCGTCCAGCACCCGCCCCGCACGGATCAGCAGGGGTGGTGGGTGACCACAGTTGACCCAACTCAGCTCCCCGGTCCGTACGTCCAGCCGGCACATGACACCGGTGCAGAAATGGTCGGGCAGCCATCGGGCGAGCGCCCGGTCCACGGAGCCGACGACGTCGGTCATCTCGCCACCGCAGCGACGGGCGTTGCGCGCCGCCGCCATGGCCACCGACGTGGTGAGGCCGGAGGCCAGATCGTGGCCCATGGAGTCGATGATCATCGTGTGCAGCACGTCCTTGACCACCGCGTGATCGAAGGCGTCCCCGGCGATGTCGTACGCCGGTTCCAGGACGGCGGTCGACACGCACCTCGCGCTGCCGATGGTGCGGGGTGGCAGGAAGGCGCGCAGCATCTCGCTGGGCAGCCCCATGGTCGCGGTACGGGTGCGGGCGGCGAGCCAGTCGCTGTAAGCGCGTTTGGAGGTGATCAGCATGGCGAAGAAGTGGGCCAGCATCCGGCTGCGGCGCAGGCCCGCCGCGTCGAGCGAGGCGGTCCGCACCGCCAGCACGCCCAGCCGCTCCGCACCGTCGACGAGGGGCATCCAGACGGTCACGTCGTCGTCGGTGTCCGCCACCCGCGGGGAGAGCGTGCGATACGCCCAACCGGCCGGTGAGTGATCCACCGGCAGGGGTTCCATGGCCTCGTCGAGCGGGATGAGCAGTTGCTGTTGCAGGTCTACGAGGTAGATCAGAGCAGAGCCCAGACCGAGGGCCGCCGCGCACCGGTGCGCCAGGCCCGGCATCTCGACGGGCAGGGCGGTCTGCGCCTCGATGATGAGCTCTTCCAGCCGTTTCTCATCGACGGCGCCGTCGGGGGCAGCGGGCACGAGCGGTGTGTCCTGCACCTTGATCACCCCTTCCGTCCCAGTCTCACACCGATCCCGGCCCCGCTCACGTCGATCACGATCGCGCGGGCAGCGATATCGGGACGAGGGCGGCTCTGAGGGGGCCCGGTGGCGCGGCCGGCTGGTGGACCACTCGGTGACCGATCTGCTCACGGCCGATCTGCCGGCCAAGGGCCAGAACACGACCTTCCTTCGCCTGTGGCAGCGGTCCGTACCCCTTCTGGACGCCGACCGCGAGTCGGAGCACCGGCGCGCGGTGATCCGACTCAACGTCCTCAACCCACGCCACGGCGGTGGGGCCGCCGACCTCAGCGACGTGCACGCCCCCTGGCTGCTGCGCGCCGTCCAGGAGCACATCCTGCTGCTGTCCTCGTCCGGTGCCTCCACCGCGCGGTTGCAGTCCGCCGGCTACGCGGCTCGCTGGTTCGCGATGTTCCTGCGCACGCTGCCGGGCGAGGGGCGCCAGCCGGCGAAGGTCGGACGAGCGGGCATGACGATGTACCTGAGGTGGCTGGCCGCCCGCGCCCGCTACACCAGTGACTACGAGGCCCTCGCCGCAGACGACCCCCGGCGCGAGGTGATCGCCGAGCGTCTGCTGCCGTCGCTGGCCGGCGCCGGCCCGCTGCTGGTGACCCCGCAGCGGCACTGGGGCCTGGTGCACACCCTGCGCGCCATCCTCGACCAGAGCCGGTCGCCGCTGGCCGAGGCCGGCGCCGCCGAGGTACACCTGCCGGCCCAGGATGTCCCGCCGTTCCCGGAGCGCGACGACACCGACAGCGAACTGGAGGGCCGCTCCCAGGACGCCCTGCCGGAGACGGTGTTCCTCCAGCTGATGGCCGAGGAGAACCTCGCGCTGCTCCAGGACGGCACACCCCGTGACTTCGTCGAACTGTCCCTGCGGGTAGGCCGGCGCTCTTGGGAGGTCCGGCACCTGGAGTTCGACTGCGTCCAGTGGCACGACGTCGACATCGAGGCGCCCGACGGCAGCGTGCAACGCCGCCGCTACCCGTTCCTCGTCTACTGGATGCAGAAGGTCCGCCGACGCCACAAGCCGCCGCTGCACCTCACCGACGTCGACGTGCTCACCCGGCAGCAGGACCACCTCCGCCGGGAGTACCCACAGTGGTTCGACACCGACGGGCGGCCGCTCTCCCCGCGGCTGCTGCTGTTCCCCACACCGCGGCTGACCCGCGCCGACAAGTTCGGCGAACGCCCCTACGACAGCAGCACCAGCGGGTACTGGCTGGACGTAGGGATGGGCCGCATCCCCCAGCTACTCGACGAGCGCGACCAGGACTTCGACCGCTCCCGCGTCTTCCCCTACGCCTTCCGACGCACCTACGCCCAGCTGCGTGCCGACGCCGGCGTGCCGCTGGAGATCCTCCAGGTCCTGATGGCTCACCTGGAGCCGTCCACGACGCAGATCTACTACCGGGTCTCCCACCCGCGCAGGGTGGAGGCCGTCCGCGCCATCGCCGCCAAGTACCAGTTCGACATCTCCGGCGGTCGGCTCCGCGCCCGCGGCCCGGCCGACACCCTCGCCGACCGCGCCGGCGTGGGCCAGGTGCCGGTCCCCGGCGGGACCTGCCACGAGATGAACAACGTCCGCGCGGACGGCACGGCTGCCCGGTGTGCTACCGGTGTTTCTCCTGCAAGTTCTTCACCATCGACTTCACCCAGCTCCCCGAGCTGCGCCAGCTGCGCGACAGCAAGGCCGAGCAGCTCGTCCGCCTGGAGGCCGCCTACGGCAGCCTGCGAGGTGACCGGCGGCCGCAGCCCGCAGTGGCAGGTATCGAAGGGCCTGGCCCCTGAGCGCACGACAGTCCTGGACGCTGGCCGGCAGGCCGCCGCGGCTCGCCGCCGTGCGGACAGCGAGGCGTGCCGACAGCGCGTGCTGGAGGTCATCGCCGGCATGCGCAAGACCCGCAGGGCGCTCTCCGACGCGGAGATCACCCGGCGTGCCGCGGTCAATCCCCAGTACCTGCAACGGCACCGGGACCTCAAGGCCGAGGCGGAAGCCGTCCGCGCGCACCTCGCCGACGACCGGCCCCGGGCCGCGGCCGCCGCAGCGGCCCGCCAGGACGCGGGCCTGGCGGTGGAGAACCGCATGCTGCTCGAACAGAACACGGCATTGCGCCGGGACCTCGAAGCGGCGAGAGCCGAGCTGCGCGCCGTCCGCGTACGCGACCTCGCTGCCGGTGTGCTGGGCGACCTCGCGTCAACACCGGACCGGGACGCGGAGGTCGAAGCTCTGCGCGGGGAGCGGGACCAGGCGCTGGCTACGGTGCGGCGCGCGGACAACGAGCTGCTGGCACTGCGCAACGTCGTTCAACGCCTCATGGTGGAGAACACGCGGCTGCTCGGGAGCGGGCATCAGCCGCCCGGCGACAGCTGAGCCGGACCTGGTCCGGGGGTTGAGCGCGGCCGGCTTTCGGCGCTCAACCGCCATCGGCCATACCCCGGTGAGCGGAGCGTCTCCACGGTCCACAGAGGAAGACGAGAAGTGCGTAGATCGCAACCCGTTTGAGTTACTCGCCTGGTCCGGTCACAGCCCCGGGATCTCGGTCCGCCGTATGTGCAGCTCGGAGCGGACCAGTTCGAGGAGACGCCCCGTCCAGTTGCGGCCTCGACCGGCATTGTCGCCCCAGAAGGCCGAGTCCATGTCGTCATAGATCACGGTGGCGTCGTCGGTCGCCAGCAGGATCTCGGCCAGCCCGGGGTGCTGGTCGTACTTGGCCCGCAGCAGGCGCGTCATGACGGCGGTCCGGATATGTTCCCAGCCCTCGCGGCGAGGGGCCTCGGCTGCGAGCTTGCGCGCCGCGAAGGCAGTCTCCGCCGTGGCGATCGCGCCCCGGACCTCGGGCTGAGCAACCGACAGGGCCCAGTAGGCATGGGCGACAGAGGGATAGCTGACCTCCCCCACGATGACCGGGGCAGGGTAGTCGTTGCGCAGGCCGACCTTGCCGGGATCGTCCACCGGCTCCTTTGGGAACGTCTGGACGACGTGGATTGCCGGAGCATGCGACGCCACCGGTCCGTCCGCAGGGACGCGCTTGGACCGCTCGGCCCTCCAACGGGCCCGCTCCTCGAAGTACGCGAGGGCCCTGTCGTAGGCCTCCTGCGTGACTGTTCCGTCGAACGACAGGTAGGTCTGGCCTCCGGGCCCTGCCACCAGCACCCGCAATGGCGCGTCCTTGCGATCCATGTCGCCCAGCGCGTAGCGGCGCTGCGACTCCGGGATCGCGAGGAACGCGGCGCGGGCCGCGGCCCGGTTCTCCTCGGTCCGGTCAGCGAGGAAGGTATCGACTGCTTCCAGGCAGCGGCCGGTCGAGTCGGGCCGCCCATTCAGCTGGTCGATGGTGTCGCGGATTTCGGCGACCAGCAGCTCGGGCGTCTGCCAGCTCCGCGGCTCGCTGAATTTCCAGTGCGCCAGACCGTGCGCGGACGCCTCCGCGCCCTCCGGGAGGCTGGTAGCCACCCAGCCGGTACGCAGCTTCTCCTCGAACTCCTCGATGGTGACCAGGCCCCAGCAGTCGATGAGCCCGTCGGCGTAGATGAAGAGGTCGGTGAGGAAGTACTGGCCATTGCGGATGAAGACGTGCCGCCACGTTCCGGGTATGCGGACGCCGTCCGCGGTGCGATAGGTGATCCGGTTGCCGATCATCCTGAGATTGTGTCGCAGCGAACGCCCAGTCGACCTCGGTTTTCTCCAGGTCCGCTGAACCGCCCGCCTCAAGATCCAGCCATCATCGGGTGCCGAACCCGGTGGTCAAACTCCGGTGAGACAACCGGCAATCAGTCAAACTGCGCTGAGACTGATGAAACTTCGCTGCGACGGGTCAGCGAGCCGGACGGCCCGATGCCCCAATCGCTCAACGTATCGACTCGCAGATCACACATGACGCGACGGATCGGCACCGGCGAGACCCGGCGGTGAGGCGAGGGCGTCCCAGAAGAGGTGCCGACCGACCGGCCCGAGGCCGACGCCCCACGCACAGGGCGTCCATGCCGCAGGCGGCGGCGGTGGCGATGCGGGAGCCCAGAAGCCGGTGACGGCGATGGTCGTCGACGTCTCTCCACGGTGTTCAGGGGCGGGTCGTCGCACGGACGGTCAGGGAGCGTCAACTCGGCAGCCCCGCCCGGCGGTCCACCTGGGCGCGGACGACGACGGGGCGGTAGGGCGCGAGGGCCGCGAGGGTGTCGTCGAGCTCTGCCCGGGCGAGCCGGGCGCCCGGACAGGCGTGGGGGCCGGCGCCGAAGACGAGCTGGGCCGTCGCGGGCGGGGCGGGGTGGTAGAGATCCGGGGCCGGGCGTGCGCGCGTGCGGCGTGCCGGGCCACGAGGAGGAGACGCTCGCCGGACCGCACGGGGCAGCCGCCGAGCACGGCGTCGGCGCGACGCGGGGGAGCAGTGGAGGCGGCGCGGTGACCCGCAGTAGTTCCGTCACCAGGGCGGGGCGCAGCAGTTCATCGGCGGCCTGCCGCCACAAACCGCGTCCCCGCACCAGGCCGCGGTGCGGGGGAGCGCGGCGACGGTCGTGTTGACGGCGGCGACCGCCGGCATCGCCCGGAGGCTCCGCTCGCCGGCGTCCACACGCGAGGCGAGCAACTCCCCGAGGCGGCCCGCGGCTCAGGTGGCCGCCTCCCGGCCGCCCGGGCGGGGGGAGCCCGGGCAGATGGTCCCGTACGGCGGTGGCGGCCACCTCGCCCGCCCGCCACCGCCACGCTCACCGGGTCGGCGGCGGTGCCGACCAAGGCGCAGGCGGTAGCACCGGCGAGTTCGCGGGCCAAGGCCACCAAATCGACGGACCGGCCGGCGGCAGCGGCGGGAGACTGCGGTCGAGGACGTCCTGTCACACCGGCCGCAGCCGGCGCACCCCGGAGAGCCGAGGACGCGGGCGACCGCTCGCCGGCCGTCCCGATGGCCGCCGCCCTCCTGGTCGAAGAGCGCGCCGCCGCCGGACAGTTCGAGGGCCGCCCCGCCCGCGGTGCCCGCGGCCGTACGGTCCAGCGGGACGCTGGTGAGCGCCTGCCGGTACGCGTCGGCGTCGTGCACCAGCACCGCGGTGCCGATCCGGGTGACGGGCCGGCGGCGCGCCGCGGCCAGCAGAGCGAACAGCAAGGGTGCGAACCGGTGCAGACGCGCCGGTCCAGACGGCGCGCACGAACCGCGGGGCCGGGGCGGACGGCGGACGACGACGGATCGGTTCCGGCCGGACGCGACGGCGTACGCACCGGGGCGGTGCCCGCGACGGACGGTACGCTGCCCGCCGGCCGGCGCAGGGGTGGCGGAACGGTCATTCGGCTCGTTTCCATGAGATCCGCCCTTACGAGGCCTGCGGGACTTTCCACCGGCGGGATCGGCTGTGGCCGGGCGCGGCGGCGTACGACGCGGGCCGCTGCCGGCGGCGGAACGCCCCGCAGGCCGGGCAGCGGACGGGAGAACGGTCATCGGAAGGAACGGCCGGCCAGCGGAATGTCGGCGAACACCACGGCGTCCGGCCGGCCCGACCCCATCCGGGCCGGCGGCTCCGTCAGCCCGGCGCGCAGCCGTACCGGGGCGGCTCCCGGTCGCGGCTGGACGACGGCGACCAGCCGCACGTCACCGTCCCCGGCCGGAACGCCCACCCAGCAGGGCGAGTTCGACCCCGGCGATGTGCAAGGACGGTGCGCACAGTCCCGGATAGACGTTCTCCGCCCGCCGCAGCACCATGCCCTTGCACCGCCCTTCGAGCACGATCCGGCCGTTCGCCAGGCGCGCCCGGTCCCACGGACGCCGCGGCGATCCGCTCCCGCAACGCCCGGGAGGCCACTTCGCGTTCGGGCAGGCAGGAAGCCGCCGCCGTGATCCCGGCCCGGCGTACGGGGGCGGGAGCGGCATGTCTGTATGTACGGCGAGCACGCTACGAACCGGCGCGGACCGCGCACTTGAGCCCTCGTACTCAAACGGTGCCGGCCACCCGGCCCGCTGCGACCGCGGACCCGATGTCAGTGGCGGATGCCAGGATCCCGGCATGGATACCACTCCGCGGCCCCGCCGCCCCCAACTCTCCCTCTTCTCCGACTCCTTCGACGTCGAATCCGAGGATCACCGGATGTCGCTCCTGCACCAGGCCGCGGAGGACGGAAGCCCTGAGACGGTGCGTGAACTGGCGCGGCGGGTCGTGGACGTCGACCGGCCCGACGAGCGAGGTGAGACGGCCTTGTGGAAGGCTGTCTGCCACGGAGCGGAGGCGAACGCGGCGGAACTCCTCGCGGCCGGGGCGGACGCCTGGACACCGCGCATGGGCCGCTGGTCACCCGGCCGCCTCGCGCTGACCACCCGCCTCGCGCCGCTGTTCGCCGCCGACGCCCCCGAGTACGCCCGGATCACCGAGGCCGAACGGGCCGCGTTCGCGGCGGCCGACCGGCAGGCCGCCGCCTTCGGCGACGACGACTTGTACCTCGACGGCACCTCCGTGGCGTTCCTCTCCGGCGTCACCGTCGCCGAGGCCGTCGTCCGGCTCGGCGCCGACCCGGACGACCCGGGCCCCACCGCCTACGACCCGTACGACGACTGGGACCACAGCGCCCGAGTCGTCGCCGCGACCGCCGTACCGGGCGGTTGTGTGCTGCTCCAGCAGACCTACTACGGACTGAACACCGATGCGTGGCTGGCCGCCCTGACCGACGGGGGCGGGCGGGCCTACGGCCTCTACTTCAACCCCAAGGGCGGCGTCTTCGGCACCCTCGCCGAGAACGGAACCGCCCTGCACAGCGAGGAGATAGGCCTGCCGCCGTTCGACGCGGACGTCCCGGAGGGCCACTGGACCCACCGCTTCTGGCTCTGGGACAGGTCGACAGGGAGCTGGCACAACTACGAGCTGGCGTACGCCTGCCACCAGGCGGGCGTCGCCGTCCCCGACCCCCGCCCGATCGTGGGTTCCCCCGATCGATGGATCGAGATACCCGAGGACAGCGCCCTGGCCGACGAATAGCGCGTCCACCGGCTCCGCGACGGGCCGCCGTACGCCGGAGAGACGGACGATTTTCGAGGAGACGGCCTCGTCGGCACGGGCCGCGCTTCCGAACGTGTTCCGTGGAAGGCGTCCCAAAGGCTTCCTCCTCGGGCTGTCCGGCGGAGAAGCCCGCGAGGGAGGAGGCGAGATGCCGCTCCGCCGCGCCCGGCCGGGGCGCCGGCGGGACGGCGGTCTGCCGGTCCGTGCGGCGCGGCACCTGTGTCGTCCACGGATCCGGGCGTGCCTCGACGACGGCGGGGCGGCACGGCGTGTCTCCGGACGCCGCACGGGCCTGGCGCGCATCGGACCGCACGCCGCTCCGGGTGACGGGAGAGGACGCCCGGCGGAGGGGCCCGGTGGGTCGCTGCTCCGGACGGCCCCTCCCGTATCGCCGCCTCGGACGGCCCGGTGTGGGATGAGGGCCAGGCAACCGGAGCGGAGGCAGGCATGCGGGTCGGACGACTCCAGGGAACGGACGGACGGATCAAGACCAGGGGCCGCAGGCGTCTGGTGACGGGAACGGCTCTTCTGGCCGTGCTGTGCACGGCGGGGGTCGCGTACCCCGACGGCCACCACGCGCGGCGCGTCCAGCCGTCGGTCACCCGCGAATCCGACTGGCGCGGTGTCACGGAGATCCTCGGACACCGCGGGGTGCTCGTCGACCACCGCGCCTACGGGGTCGGATTTCCCCGCGCCGACCTGGACGTGGTGAGCAAGGGGCAGCACGTCAAGGCCATCGGGTCGTTCGTGTCGTTCATCCGCTACCCCGACCGGCAGACCATGATGATGGGCGAGCTGGCGGTGACCGAGCGGGAGACGCGGAAGGTACTCGACGTCCTGAACGCCCACGGAATCTCCCAGACCTCCGTCCACAAACACCTGTTCACCCAGCGGCCCGCTCTCTGGTGGGTGCACTTCCACGCCCTGGGCCGCGATCCGCTGCACATGGCCCGGGGCCTCAAGGCGGCGCTGAACGCCACCGGCACGCCCGCGGTGTCGGGGACCCCGAAGAAGGTCGCCCTCGCCCTCGACAGGAAGGCCGTCGACCAGGCCCTCGGAGCCCGGGGACGGGCCCAGGGGCGCGTCTACAAGGTCACTTTCGCCCGCAACGAGACCGTCGCCGACCACGGCCGGGTCCTGCCCAGGATGACCGGCGCCACGTCGGCCTTGATCTTCCAGCCAGTAGGCGGGGGCAAGGCGCTGCTGAACGGGGACATCGTCGTCATCGCGAAGGAAGCGCCGGCCGTCATGAAGGCCCTCCGGCGCGGCGGCGTGGACATCGTCTCCTTCCACAGCCACATGCTCACCGACGAACCCCGGCTCTTCTTCCTCCATGTGTGGGCTGTGGGCGATCCGGTGCGGATGGCCACGAAGCTTCGCGGCGTCATTCGCCACACCAATGTCTCGGCGGCCGCCACCGTCATGCCCTGAGGGCGCGGCCTGTTCCCGGTCAAGGGAAACGCGTCGACTCTCCTCCCGGTGCAGGCACGGTTCGGGGCTCGGCGGTAACCCGATCGCCGCCGGGCAGTCCGGGGAGGTTCGGGCGAGCGGCCGGCGGGCTCGTCCGAGAACGGGACGACGGGGACGACGGCGGACGCGACGACGGGGGACGGGACGACAGAGGGCGGGACGACGCCGGGCCGGCGGCGTCCACCCGGCTCAACGGGGCCGATCGGATCCGGCCCGCCCCGGGGACGCCCCACGGGCGGCGGGGCGGGCCTCCGGACCCTGCCGGGTCTCGGTTCGTTCGCGGGTGATCACGATGCCCAGCAGGGCGGTGGCCGCGCCGCCCGCCGTGAGGATCCACCAGGCCGGCCGCACGGCGGAGGCGAAGGCCGCGGCGTCGGACAAGGGAGCGCCGTGCAGCCCGGCGTTGAGGATCGCGCCGAGGACGGCGACGCCCAGGGCGAAGGCCGAACGGCCGGCGGTGGTGAGGATGGCCGAGGCTAGGCCGGTGCGGTCCGCGGGCAGGTTCGAGACACCCTCGGCGATGACCAGGGGGGTGGCCAGCCCGACGCCCAGCCCGAAGAGGGCGTACTCGACCGCGAGCAGGGGACGCGCCGAGTCGGCGGTGAACAAGGCGATCAGTGCTCCGCTGGCGGTGAGCGCGATCCCGGCTCCGACGAGGAGGGGCCGCTTGCCGAAGCGCCGGGCGAGCCGGGCCGCGCACATGGAGGAGAGGGCGAGGGCCCCCGCGGGGACCAGCATCCACAGGCCCGCTTCCCTCGCGGACATCCTCAGCGGGTTCTGCAGGTAGAGGGCGGTGAGGAAGAAGAAGCCGCCGAACGTCCCGAAGACGCAGACCTGGGCCGCGCCGGCGCCGCTGAACCGCGCGTTGCGGAAGAACCCCAGGTCGATCAGCGGTTCCGCGCGGCGGCGTTCGTAGGCGAGCAGTCCGACGCACGAGGCGGCGGTGACCACGAAGCAGGTGATGACGACCGGCGCGGTCCACCCGGCGCGCGGGGCTTCGATGACCGCGTAGGCCAGGGGGGCGAGAAGGGTGATGACCAGGATCTGGCCCACCGGGTCCGGACGGCGCGGCCGCTCGGCCCGTGACTCCGGGACGCCGCGCAGCGCGGCCACGAGCGTGACGATGCCGATGGGCACGTTCAGCCAGAAGACCGACCGCCAGCCGACGGTGTCGACCAACAGCCCGCCGACCACCGGACCGATGGCGAGCCCCATGCCGTAGGCCCCCATCCACACGCCCATGGCCCGGACGCGGTCGTGGTGGCCGGAGAAGACATCGGCGACGATCGCCAGCCCGACAGGTCCCAGACCCGCGGCACCCACGCCCTGCACCACCCGGAACCCGATCAGGGAGGGCAGGTCCGGTGCGATCGCGCACAGCACCGACCCGGCCGTGAAGACCGCCAGGCCCGCCGTCAGCACCCGTTTCCGGCCGATCCTGTCGCCCGTCGATCCGGTGTAGAGCATCAGGGTGGCCAGGGTCAGGCTGTACGCCGCGACGGCCCACTGCATCCCCGAGACCGACGCTCTCAGGTCTCGCTCCATGGCGGGGAGAGCGACGTTCAGCGCGGTGACGTCAACGCCGATCAGCAGGATGGAGGCCGCGCAGACCGTCAGGACGAGGCCGGGTCGGCGGGGGGCGAGCTCGGTCACGAGATCTCCTTACCTGCTTGCCCGCTCGATGCGTCTCTTCGAGGATCTCCGCGGGCGAGCCGTTCCGCTACCGGGCGGCCGATGACCTTCGGCGGGCGGGAATCGGCCGCTCCGGGGCGGAGTACGGCGGTCTGTGGCGGCACCGGGTACGCGGCGTTTCCCCTCCACGCTAGGCGGCTGCGCCAGGTGGTGGGGTCGGCCGGTCGGCTCGATCGCCGTAGGTCACCGGCACCCCCGATCGGGGGAGCGCGACCGGGGACCTCCGCGTCTCACCGCCGACGACATGGGCACCCCGAGGCCGTCGGCCGTCCGATCGGTGGAGTGGGTCGACGGGCCGCCGGGTGGGGAGCAGACGAAAGGTTCACCACCGACGCCGCAACCGGTGCGATGGTCCCCGTGGTCAACGCCGGCAGCCTCGGTGCCGGCGCGCCGGCGCTGGACGGCTCCCCGGCGTCCGGGCCGCTGCCGCCACGACGAACCGGGCGTTCCGGCACGACCTCGCGCCCGCATCTTCCCCGGCCCGGACGGCACCGGCATGTGGGACGAGGGCACTCGGCGGTCGTCTCC
This sequence comes from Streptomyces sp. URMC 126, assembly GCF_051386555.1. NCBI lineage: Bacteria > Bacillati > Actinomycetota > Actinomycetes > Kitasatosporales > Streptomycetaceae > Streptomyces > Streptomyces sp. URMC 126. Next base: position 7,346 of record NZ_JBPQTX010000037.1, on the reverse strand, counting down.
CGGGAGCACTCCGGTGACGACACCGCGGACGTAAGCTCCCCGGGCCGGGCCGGGCCGGGCCGCGCACGCGGGAGACGTGTGGCGCGAGGAGACCGCCCGCTCGCGCCGCTTCGTGTCGTGGAGCGATCCGGGGCGTCGAGTGCCGAGCGTCGAGCCCGACGACCGACGGCCGGTGGCCGCCGGCGGCGATCCGTGTCCGCCGGGCGGACGGCGGCGGACGCGGGCGCTGACGTCATCGACCGCCACCGCCCGCGCGTCACAGCCGACGCGACACCGTCAAGGCCGGTTGGCCGACGAGGCCTCCTGAGCCGCCTCCCGTACGGTGGCGACGAGCTGCCGCCGACGGGCACGGAGATCGTCGGGGCGGACGCACAGGGAGACGGAGCCGATCACCGTCCCGTCCGCGCCGAGCACGGGCGAGGCCAGGCAGGCCAGCCCCTCCTGTGCCTCCTCCAGGTCCAGGGCGACTCCGTTCCTGCGGATCCGCCGCAGCTCCCCGTCGAGCCGGTCGGCCGAGGCGATGGTGTGGGGGGTGAACCGGCGCAGTCCGGGGTCTTCGAGGTAGCGGCGCCGGGCGGTCGGTCCGGCGGAGGCCAGCGCGATCTTGCCGTGTGCCCAGGCGTGAGTGCGCGGGTCGACACCGACGGCGAGGTCGGGGTGGTCCCCGCCGTCGACGGCGGCGGTCTTGACGTCCGCGATCAACAGACCGTCGCCGTGGTAGGCCACGTAGTTGGCCGAGGCGCGGGTGGTGTCCCGCAGCCGCGTCAGCAGGCCCTGGACGTGGTCGTCCAAGCCCATCTGGTTCCGGAAGGCGCGGTGCAGGGCGGGTATGCGGTAACCGAGCGTGTAACCGCCGTCCGCACGGGCCAGGTAGCCCCGCTCGGTGAGCGGGGCGAGCAGGGTGTACACCGTCGACAGGGCGCAGCCGAGGGCGCGTGCCAGTGCCTTGGCCGATACCGGAGAGGACGCCTGGGCGACGATCTCCAGTACCTCAAGGGTGCGGTCCGCCGCCCGCGGACCGTTCTGACCTGGCATGTCGCCTGCTCCTCTCCGTTCTTCACCGTCCAGTGTGCCCGGAGCCGAACGGGCTCGGTCACCGGCCCCCGGCCGACGAGAGCGGGCCCCCGCCGGCCGGAGCGACGGGCGCCGTCACGCCTCTCGGGGCGAGAGCTCTCCCATCAGGTCCCAGCCCTGCCGGCCGGGGAGCTCGACGCTGACGATCTTCGGCTTCTCGGCGATGGCGTAGGACATCGTCTCCATGGCCTGCCGGAAGTGCTCGGACTCCACGTGGGAGCGCCCCGCCTCCCCGTCCCGGAACGCCTCCACGAGGACGAACTCGTTCGGGTCGGCCACGCTGCGGGACCATTCGAAGAACAGGTTGCCGGGTTCCGCGCGGGTGGCCAGGGTGAAGTCGCGGACCCGGTCCATCCACTGCTCACTGTGCTCGGGACGCACGGGGAATTTCACGGTGATGAAGATCATGGGCTTTCTTTCGGCTGGTGGCAGACGTACGTGAGTGGCTGAGGTAGGAGACGGGGGGCCGAGCGGCCCCCCTTGTCCCTCCGGTTGCCCTTCCGGCGCGACGCGAGAGTGCGGTCAGTTCCCGTCGAAGGTGTCCGGGTCAGGGCCCAGGCGGGTGCCGTCGTCCAGCGCGGCCAGCGCGTTCAGGTCGTCCTGGTCCAGGGCGAAGCCGAGGACGTCGATGTTCGCGCGGATGCGGGACGGCGTGACCGACTTGGGGATGACGACATTGCCGAGCTGCAGGTGCCAGCGCAGCACGACCTGGGCGGCGGTCCGGCCGTGCTTGGCGGCGATCTTCGCGAGCACCGGGTCGTCCAGCAGGCGGCCCTGGCCCAGCGGCGACCAGGCCTCGGTCGCGATGCCGAGCTCGGCGTGGAGGGAGCGCAGCTCGGCCTGCTGGAGCCAGGGGTGCAGCTCGATCTGGTTGACGGCCGGGACGATGTCGGTCTCGGCGATCAGCCGGCGCAGGTGGGCCGGCTGGAAGTTGCTGACGCCGATCGCCCGGGCCCGGCCGCTCCGGGAGATCTCCTCGAACGCCCGCCAGATGGTGAGGTACTCGTCGCGCATCGGGTGCGGCCAGTGGATCAGGTAGAGGTCCACATGGTCCAGACCGAGACGGGCGAGGGAAGCGTCGAACTCGCGCAGGACGAGGTCACGCGTCCAGGTCGTGGACGCGCCGTTCCACAGCTTGGTCGTGACGAACAGCTCGTCGCGGGGGATGTCGCAGGCGGCCAGGGCCGCGCCGGTGCCCGCCTCGTTGCCGTAGATAGCGGCGGTGTCCACGCTGCGGTAACCCTCGCGCAGCGCGGTGGTGACGGCGGTGGCCGCCTCCGCGTCGGGGATCTGGAAGACGCCGTAGCCGATCTGCGGCATGGACACGCCGTTGTTCAGGGTGACGGTCGGGGTCGTGGTCACGGTCGGGTTCCTCTTTCTTACTGGGTCGTCGTCCCGCCGCCTGCGGAAGTGAGCCGTCCGCTGAGCGGCCGGGAGGGGCTCAGGCAGGCGCCGGGGCCGGGCGCCGCCGCGGACGATTCCGGCGAGCCGGCGCATCCGGCACGCCTGGGCGTTCCGCGCCCGGGCGGCGACCATGCGACCGCCGAGGACGAAGAACCGCGGCCGCCCCCGGGGAGTACCGCCCCTGCCGAGCCGGCTCCCCCACCGTGCCCTGCCACGACCCGGCTCCGGAAACTCCCGGCCGCGCCATTCCATCCATGCCGGAATCAGACCGCAGCGATGGCCCCCGTCCGGTACGCGACGCAGGGCACGGCCCCTCGACAGCCGTCGAAAGCGCGGCGGGGGTACGGACGCTTCGCCGCTCAGTGGTGGTGTTCCGCCACGCTGCTCCCGGTCCGGATCGGCCTCCGAGGCCCGGTCGCCGTCGCGGAGCCACAGCGCCCGCATCGAACAAGGCGGCATCGCGCTGATCCGGGGAGCGAGCGGCGGCCCTGGCGCCTACGCGGTACGGATGGTCCGACGTGTCGGCGTACCGGCGGGATCGCCGTGGGGGCGTCGGCACCGAGGAGAAGGCCCGTGTGTGGGGGGCGCGGCGGCTGGGCTGTGACGTGGTCGTGAACCGGGGGAGGGCGACCCGGATGCGGCCCGGGAGAACTGGCGGGAGGGCGGGCTCGTGGCCGACGATCGGGGGAAACGGGACGACAGGACGAAACCGAGGGAACAGGAGAGTAGGCCGCCATGAACCGACCGGGAACCCACGTCCGGGTGCGACGCGTCTACGACCCTCCCGACGCCGCCGACGGCACCCGGGTCCTGGTCGACCGCCTCTGGCCGCGCGGTCTCGCCAAGGCGGACGCGCACGTCGACCAGTGGCCCAAGGAGCTCACGCCCTCCACCGAACTGCGCAGGTGGTACCACGGCCCGGAGGGGACGTACGACGAGTTCCGCCGCCGCTACGAGGCGGAACTCGCCGTCCCCGAAGCGGCCGAGGCACTCGACCGTCTGCGCCGCCTCGCGGCCGAAGGCCCCGTCACCCTCCTGACCGCGGCCAAGGATCCCGCCCACAGCCACACCGAGGTGCTGCGCCGGCACCTGGGGGCGTAGGCGGCGCGACGGCCGGGGGCGGCCCCGGAGTCACCCGTTCCCCGGCCCGTCGGACTCCCTTGGCCCGGCGGACCCGGGCGAGCGCGGCGTCAGCAGGCGGTCGAGGGCGCGGCGGGTCCTGGCCGGGGCCTCGGGGTCGGCCAAGAGCTGTAGCTCCTGGTTGAGCGCCAGGTAGCAGCCGACGATCTCGTACGTCACCTGTTCGGGATCGGTGTCGGCGGGCAAGTCGCCCGCCGCGACGGCGTGGCGCAGCTCGGCGGCGAGGCGGCGGCGCCAGACGCGGTTGAGCCGGGCCACCGCGTCGCGCACCCGGCCGTCGCGGGCGTCGAACTCGACGGACGCGGTGGTGAAGAGGCACCCGCCGGGGAAGACGACGCGCTCGTGCTCCAGGTAGGTGATCCACGCCTCGCACACGGCCCGCAGCCGGGGCAGGCCCGGCACGGCGTCGTCGGCGGGATGCCAGACGGTGCGGGCGAACACAGCGGAGGCGCCTTCCAGCACGGCGAGCTGCAGGGCCTCCTTGGTGCCGAAGTGGCCGAGGACGCCGGCCTTGCTCATGCCCAGGTCGGTGGCGAGACGCCCGATGGTCAGCCCCTCCAGACCCTCCACCGAGGCGATCGCGATGCCGCGGTCGATGATGCGCCGGCGGGTGGCGTGGGCTTCGGCGGCGGACTTCCGTGGGCTCATCCGGCCATCCTAGCCACTCGGCCACCCTTTAGCTTCCGACCGATCGGTTGCTATATTCCCCGGCGTGGCGGCGCGCCGCGACCGCCCCGAGGCGGCCCGCACCCATCCACCGCGCCCGCCGAGCCGTACCGAAGCGAGGAGAACGACCGTGCCGGGATCCCGTATCACCGCCCTGGGCCGCTACCAGCCGTCGCGCGTCCTGACCAACGACGACCTGGCGGGCATGGTCGACACCAACGACGAGTGGATACGCCGCCGGACCGGCATCGCCACCCGGCGGATCGCCGCCGAAACGGAGTCGGTCACCGACATGGCGGCCGCCGCCGCGTCCGACGCCCTCGCCGCGGCCGGCCTGGCACCCTCCGACATCGGCCTGGTCACGGTGGCGACCTGTACGGCCGTCGACCGCTGTCCCTCGACCGCAGCCCAGGTCGCCGGACGGCTCGGCATCCCCTCGGCCGTCGCGTACGACCTCAACAACGGCTGCGCCGGCTTCTGCACCGCCCTCGCCACCGCCGACCACGCCATCAGGGCCGGCGCGGCCCGCCACGCGCTGGTCATCGGCGCGGAGAAGATGTCGGACGTCACCGACTGGACCGACCGCAGCACTTGCGTCCTGCTCGGCGACGGCGCGGGGGCGGCCGTCGTCAGCGCCGCCGAGCACGGCGCCGCCGAGCACGGTGGGGCCGGCGACGGCGGGACGGCGTTCGACGGGATCGGCCCCGTCGTCTGGGGCTCGGACCCCACGCGCGCCGACGCCGTCCGGCTCCTCGGCGACTGGCACCCGCGCTTCGCCCAGGAGGGCCAGACCGTCTTCCGCTGGGTCACCGCCGAACTGCCGGCCCTCGCCCGCGAGGCCTGCCGTCGCGCCGGGCTCACCCCGTCCGACCTCGCGGGCGTGGTGACCCACCAGGCCAACCTGCGCATCATCGAGTCCGTCGTCCGCCAACTCGACCTGCCCGAGCACGTGGTGGTCGCCCAGGACGTCGTGGACTCCGGCAACACGTCCGCCGCGTCCGTCCCCCTCGCCCTGGCCAAACTGACCGAGCGCGGCGAACTCCCCTCGGGCGGGCCCGTCCTGCTGCTGGCCTTCGGCGGCGGGATGTCCTGGGCGGGCCAGGTCGTCACCTGCCCGTGACGGCACGGCGCCGGACGGCGTCCGACGGCCTCGGACGGCGTCCACCCGATCCCGGCCGCCGCCCGTGCCGTAGGGTGCGGGGCGAAGACGACCCTCCCTGCCGCCCGTGCCCTGCTCCCGTCACCTGGAGTTCCCATGGCCGTTCGCCGCGTCGTTCCCATCATCCATACCGCTGACACGCGTCGAAGCCGCGCGTTCTACGGTCTGCTGGGTTTCGAGGAGGTGATGGACCACGGCTGGATCACGACCCTCGCCTCCCCGTCCGTCCCGGCGGCCCAGGTCAGCATCACGACCGGGGACAAGACCGCGCCGGTCACCCCCGATCTCAGCATCGAGGTGGACGACGTGGACGCGGTCCACGCGGCCCTGCGGGACAGCGGCGCGGAGATCGTCCACCCTCTCCAGGACGAGGAGTGGGGCGTACGCCGCTTCTTCGTCCGCGCCCCGGACGGCCGTGTGGTGAACGTACTGAGCCACCGCTGACACCACCCGTCCCCTTCCGCCGGGCGCGACAGCGGTGCGGTGCGGGCGCGGACCGGAGTGGCGCGCCCCGGAGCCGTACGGCTCCCCTCGCCGCGCCCGGTCTCAGCGACGGTCCGTTTCCCGGCACGCCCCGGCCGCCCCGCCCCGTGCCGCGACGGCCGCGCCACCGCCGGTGCCGCCCGTGGCGGTCAAGTCGCGGCCACGGGTCTCGGGGGCGAAGGCGACGGTGAGGGCGGTGACGGCGGCGGCCAGGCACAGGTACAGCGCGATCGGTGTCGCCGAGCCGTAGCTCTTGAGGAGCTCGACGGCGACGATGGGGGCCAGGGCGCCGCCGAGGACGGAGGCGAGCTGAGAGCCCATCGAGGCCCCCGTGTAGCGGACGCCGGTGTCGAACAGCTCCGACAGGAAAGCCGCCTGGGGGCCGCACATGGCACCGTGCAGCAGCAGGCCCACGGTCAGCGACACCGTTATCACCGGAAACGAACGGGAGTCGACCAGGGCGAAGAAGGCGAAGGCCCACAAGGCCATGCCCACCGAGCCGGCCAGCATTACGGGCCGGCGCCCCACCCGGTCGGAAAGGGCGCCCCACAGCGGGATGGTGGCGAAGTGCACGACGGATCCGATGAGGACGGCGTTGAGCGCCGTGCCCTTCCCGAGGCCCAGGTGCGTGGTGACGTAGACGAGGAGGAAGGAGCTGAGCAGGTAGTACGACACGTTCTCACCGAACCGCGTCCCCATGGCGAGGAGCACCTCGCGACGCCTTCTCCGCACCACCTCCGCGAGGGGGACGCGGGCCCGCGCCCCGGCCCGCTCCCGGAGGAAGACCGGTGTCTCCGGCACCGAGCCCCGGATCCACAGACCGAGCAGGACGAGGACGCCCGACAGCAGGAACGGGACGCGCCACCCCCAGGCACGGAAGGCCGCGTCCGGCTGGACGGCCGTGAGCAACGCCAGCACGCCGGTGGCCAGGACATTGCCTCCCGGTCCGCCGCACTGCGGCCACGAGGCCCGGAAGCCGCGGCGCCGGGCGCCGCCGTGCTCGCAGACGAGCAGCACGGCCCCGCCCCACTCGCCCCCGAGCGCGAAGCCTTGCACCAGGCGGAGCAGGGTCAACAGGACGGGCGCGGCCACACCGATCGTGTCGTACGTGGGGAGCAGCCCCATCGCGAAGGTCGAGCCGCCCATCATCAGCAGACTGACGATCAGCAGCTTCCTCCGTCCCGTCCTGTCCCCGAAGTGCCCGAACACGATCCCGCCCAACGGCCGCGCCGCGAAGCCGATCGCATAGGTCACGAAGGCGATGAGGGTTCCCGCGAGCGGATCGCTCGTGGGGAAGAAGAGCCGGTTGAACACCAGGGCGGCGGCTGATCCGTACAAGACGAAGTCGTACCACTCCACCACGGTGCCGACGAGACTGGCGACGACGACGCGGGGGAGTGAGCCGGGGGCGGGGTCGGGC
>NZ_JBPQTX010000036.1:0-35248 GCF_051386555.1 Streptomyces sp. URMC 126 | reverse complement strand
TGTATAAGAGACAGGCCCCCGGCCGTCCCGGTCAGTACCCCGCCACCGCCCGTGCCCGGTACGCCGCGTACACGGCGACCGGGTCCTCCTCGTACGTCCACGGGATGGCGCCGATGTGGCCGTCCACCGCACGCAGCTGCTCCAGCGCCTCGGCGTACCGCCCGGCGTTCACCAGGAACCAGACCAGCAGGTGCCGCACGTGTGGCAGCACGGGGTGGTCGGCGGGGGCGTGGACGACCGCGTACTGGGCGGCCTCGATCGCGTCCCGGACCACGACGCTGTGGTACAGCCCGCGCACCATGTTGACGTCGGGCAGGTGGTCGTGGACGGCGAACAGCGGGAGCGCCGGCAGCAGGCTGCCCGCGGGGGCCGCGGCGGCGGCCCGCCGGGCGAAGGCGTCGGCCTGCTCCTGCGAGCCGTGCCACTTGGCGCTCCAGTAGCGCAGCGCCACCAGATGCGCCCCCATGTGCCCCGGTGCGCGGGAGGTCACGGTCTCCCAGACGGACTGGAACTCCGCCTCGCTCGCCCCGAGCCCCCGCTCGACGTTCAGCCGGACGATGTACGGGACGGGGTCGCCCGGCGCGAGCAGCGCGGCCTCCGCGCAGACGGTCCGGGCCTCCTCCAGGATCATGCGGTAGTCCTGCGACGACGGGTCGCGCATCGCCTGCTGGACCAGGAACTCGGCCTGCACGGCCGCGCCGCCCGCGTCCTTCGGGGCCACCACGCGCCAGTGCCGCAGCCACATGCCGCCGGTGCCGGGCGTCTCGGCGAGCTCGCGGGCCGCCGCCCCGGCCAGCGTCTGCACGCGCTGCCAGCGCAGCTCGGCGGCGCCGTCCGCCGGGGTGCGCGCCAGCAGCTCGGCCGCCGGCTTCCAGTCCTGGGTACGGCGCGCCTCCTCGACGGCGGCCAGCAGGTCGGGGTCCGGGCCCGGCAGGCGTACGTCCAGCCGCTCGGCCGGGACGAAGCCGTGCCCGTACGACGGGTCGACGGCAGCGCCGGCGCCCCGCAGCGCGTCCTGAGCGGCGCGCCGGCGGCGCAGCGCGGGCGCCACGACGACGCCGCAGACGACGACGAGGGCGAGCAGGATGAACAGAAACTCCATGAGCTGTCCTGAATGCGAGGGACGGAGAGGGGACGGGATGCCGGCGGTCCGACGACCTAAGGACGATGCGGCGCTTCCGATCGTTCCTGACCGCTGATGTCGTAGGACCGGCGGATCGTTCATCTGGCGGTTACAAGTGAACAGGAGTATTCCGGTAAAGCGGGTACTACTCTCGGAACAATGAGCGACCAGCAGCAGCAATCCTTCGAGACCCTCGCCATTCATGCCGGGCAGGAGGCGGACCCGCTGACCGGGGCCGTCGTGCCGCCCATCTACCAAGTTTCCACCTACAAGCAGGACGGCGTGGGCGGCCTGCGCGGCGGGTACGAGTACAGCCGGAGCGCCAACCCGACCCGTACCGCCCTTGAGGAGAACCTGGCGGCGCTGGAAGGCGGCGTCCGCGGCCTCGCCTTCGCCTCCGGCCTGGCCGCCGAGGACTGCCTGCTGCGCACGCTGCTGGCCCCCGGCGACCACGTCGTCATCCCGAACGACGCCTACGGCGGAACGTTCCGGCTGTTCGCCAAGGTGGTCGGCCGCTGGGGCGTGGAGTGGTCCGTCGCCGACACCTCGGACCCCGAGGCCGTCCGGGCCGCGATCACCGACCGCACCAAGGCGGTGTGGGTCGAGACGCCGTCGAACCCGCTGCTCGGCATCACGGACATCGCCGCCGTGGCCCAGGTCGCGCACGAGGGCGGGGCCAAGCTGGTGGTGGACAACACCTTCGCCAGCCCTTACCTCCAGCAGCCGCTGGCGCTCGGCGCGGACGTCGTCGTGCACTCCACCACCAAGTACATGGGCGGCCACTCCGACGTCGTCGGCGGTGCGCTGATCACCTCCGACGCCGCGCTGGGCGACGAGCTCGCCTACCACCAGAACGCGATGGGCGCCGTCGCCGGCCCCTTCGACTCCTGGCTGACGCTGCGCGGCATCAAGACCCTCGCCGTCCGCATGGACCGGCACAGCGCCAACGCCGAGCGCGTCGCCGACCTCCTGCTCTCCCACCCCAAGGTCACCCGGGTCTACTACCCCGGCCTGCCCGAGCACCCGCTGCACGAGGTCGCGGCCAAGCAGATGCGCGCCTTCGGCGGCATGGTCTCGTTCCGCGTCGAGGGCGGCGAGGAGGCGGCGGTCGAGGTCTGCAACCGGGCCAAGCTGTTCACCCTCGGCGAGTCCCTCGGCGGCGTCGAGTCGCTGATCGAGCACCCGGGCCGGATGACCCACGCTTCCGTGGCGGGCTCCGCCCTGGAGGTCCCGGCCGACCTCGTCCGCCTCTCCGTGGGCATCGAGTCGATCGACGACCTGCTGGCGGACATCAAGCAGGCGCTGGGCTGAGCTTCAGCCCGTCCGGCGTTTGAGGACGACCGCGCGAAGCGCGGTTTCGGGGTCTGAGGCGTCAGCCCCAGGAAACGGCGAAGGGGCGGGACTGGGGCACCTCCCCCCTGCGAACCCGGGCGCCGCACGGAAGACGACACCGGCGGCGCCCCCCCCGCGGCGGACCGCCGAGTGCCCACCCCCCGCCCGGCGAGCGCCGCACGCCGGCCGGGCGGTGGGCACTCGGCGGTCCGCCGCGGGGAGACGGCGCGCGCCGTCAGGAAGCCGGCGGCACCTGCGGCAGAGAGCTGTGCACCTCGGAAAGCGCGGAGTTGAAGCGCGTCAGCAACGTGCAGAACATGGCCCGCTCCTCCTCCGACCACCCCTCCGTGCAGAGCGCCATCAGCTGCCTGCGCGAAGCGCGGACCTCGTCCAGCCGCGCCTTGCCGCGCGGCGAGAGCTGGAGGACGACGGCCCTGCCGTCCTCGGGGTGCGAGGTGCGCTTGACGAGGCCGGTGTCGACGAGGGGCGCCACCTGGCGGGTGACGGTCGACGAGTCGATGCCCATGCCCGCGGCGAGCGCCTTGACGCCCATCGGGCCTTCCTGGTCGAGGCGGTTGAGCAGCAGGTAGGCGGCGCGGTCCATCGAGTTGTGGACCCGGCCGACGCCGCCGAGCCGGGTCTGTTCTGCGCGGCGGGCGAAGACGGCAACCTGGTGCTGGAGAGTGTCGAGGACACCTGGTGCGAGGTCGGTCGTCATGTCCGGAGGGGTGGGCATGGCTGGGGACTCACTTCGTGCGGCGGGCTGGAATTGCTCGGGAATGGGGGACAGAGTACGCGGCCGGACGGGTGCGCGTGCCGTTGCCGGGCAAACCGGTCGGTTCGTATGGTCGTGGGATCCCCGTTCGTTCGGATGGCGGCCCCGCGGCGGGCGCGGGGCTGCGAGACTGGCGGTATGGCTGCACGCGTGGGAGGCGGCGGCGATCGTCCGGCGCACGTTCCGCCCGGTCCGTCGACTTCCCCAGGTTCATCGACTTCCCCAGGTTCGTCGACTTACCCGGGGTCATCTGCTCGCCCGGGGGCGTCGACTCCCTCCGGCTCGTCGGGGCCGTTCGGTCCCTCGGCCCGGACCGGTCCGGCGTCCGGCCCTCCCGGCGACCCCTCCACCGGCTCACCGGACACGCCGGCGACCACCGGCCTCCCCAGTGACGCCACTCCCTCCCTTCCCGCCCCGGCCACTCCTTCCCTCCCGGAAGCCCCCTCTCTCCCCGTCACGCTCGACGCCATCCGCCAGGCGCAGAAGACACTGTCCGGCGTCGCGCGGGTCACCGCCCTGGAGGGCAGCCGGCATCTGTCGGGGCTGATCGGTTCGCCGGTGCACCTCAAGTGCGAGAACCTCCAGCGGACCGGCTCGTTCAAGGTCCGCGGCGCGTATGTGCGGATCGCGGGCCTCTCCGTGGCGGAGCGCGCGGCCGGGGTGGTCGCGGCGAGTGCGGGCAACCACGCGCAGGGCGTCGCCCTCGCCGCGTCGCTGCTCGGGGTGCGGTCCACGGTCTTCATGCCGGAGGGCGCGCCGCTTCCGAAGGTCGTCGCCACCCGTGAGTACGGAGCCGAAGTGCGGTTGCGCGGACAGGTGGTGGACGACGCGTTGTGCGCCGCCCGCGAGCACGCGCGGCGCACGGGCGCGGTCCTCATCCACCCCTTCGACCACCCGGACGTCATCGCCGGCCAGGGGACCGTGGGGCTGGAGATCCTGGAGCAGTGTCCCGAGGTGCGCACGGTCGTGGTGGGCATGGGCGGCGGCGGGCTCGCGGCCGGAATCGCCGTGGCGTTGAAGACGTTGCGGCCCGACGTACGTGTCGTCGGCGTCCAGGCGTCGGACGCGGCCGCCTACCCGCGTTCGCTGGCCGCCGGGCGTCCGGTGGCCGTGGAGGCGCCGGCCACGATGGCCGACGGCATCAAGGTCGCGCGGCCCGGCGACGTACCGTTCGAGATCGTCCGGCAGCTGGTCGACGAGGTCCGTACCGTCTCCGAAGACCAGTTGGCGAGCGCGCTGCTGCTCTGTCTGGAGCGGGCGAAGCTGCTGGTGGAACCGGCCGGCGCGAGCCCGGTGGCGGCGCTGCTGGCCGCCCCGCGCTCGTTCGAGGGGCCCGTCGTGGCGGTGCTCTCCGGTGGGAACGTCGACCCCCTGCTGCTGCAGGGCGTCCTGCGGCACGGCATGGCCGCCGCCGGCCGCTACCTCTCGCTGCGGCTGCGGATCACCGACCGTCCGGGAGCGCTCGCCGCCCTGCTGGACGTGCTGTCCGCCGCGGACGTCAACATCATCGACATCGGCCACGTCCGCACCGATCCACGGCTGCGGCTGACGGAGGCGGAGGTGGAACTGCACCTGGAGACGAAGGGACACGAGCACTGCGCGGCCGTGCGCACGGCGCTGAGGGAGGCGGGCTATCCGGTGCTCTCCTGAGGGGCGGACGGACTTCCCGCTTCGACCGCCCCCCTCACGGCACTCGGTCCCCGCCCTTCACAGCGGAAACGCGAATATCCGGAATTTCATTTCACTGAGCGCAATGCTCCCGCTGAACGTAAAATCCTGAATTACGTCACCGAACGGGGAGAAGTTCCATGTCGGGCGCGATTCACGCCGAAGGCCTGGTCAAGACCTTCGGCGAAGTGAAGGCTCTGGACGGCGTCGATCTCGACGTCCCGGAGGGAACGGTCCTGGGGCTGCTCGGGCCCAACGGCGCCGGGAAGACGACGGCCGTGCGCGTCCTGACGACCCTCATCAGACCGGACCGCGGCACGGCCTCGGTGGCGGGCATCGACGTACTGCGGCGGCCCGACGAGGTCAGGCGGAGCATCGGTTTGTCCGGCCAGTTCGCCGCCGTGGACGAGTATCTGACGGGCCGTGAGAACCTGGCCATGGTCGGCAGGCTGTACCAGTTGAGCGGGCGCGAGGCGAAGCGCCGGGCCGGTGAACTCCTGGACCGCTTCCACCTCGCCGACGCCGCCGACCGCCCCGCCAAGACGTACTCCGGCGGGATGCGCCGCCGCCTCGACCTCGCGGCGGCCTTGGTCGTCAGGCCGCCCGTGATGTTCATGGACGAGCCGACGACGGGCCTCGACCCCCGTAACCGCCAGCAGTTGTGGGAGGTCATCCAGGAACTGGTCGCCAGCGGAACGACGTTGCTGCTCACCACCCAGTACCTGGAGGAGGCCGACCACCTCGCGCACGACATCGCCGTCGTCGACCACGGCCGGGTGATCGCGCGCGGCACGTCCGACCAGCTCAAGGCGCGGACCGGCGGGGAGCGCGTCGAGGTCGTCGTGCACCGGCCCGAGCACATCCCCGTCGCCGACGCCGTGCTGCGGGGCTTCGGCGACGGCGGGTCGGCCGTCGAACCGCACACCCGGCGGATCACCGTCCCGGTGTCCGGCGGCGCGCGGCTGCTCGCCGAGATCATCCGCGAACTCGACGCCCGGGACGTCGGCATCGACGACATCGGGCTGCGCCGTCCCACGCTGGACGACGTGTTCATCTCGCTGACCGGGCACGCCGCCGAGACGGAGGGTGAGCCCGAACGGCAGCAGGAAGGGGTCCTGCCATGACCGCCGCCGACCATTCCGCCGACGGTGTCGCCGGTCAGGCCGCCGGTCACACCGCCGATCGGGGGACCAGTCGGGACGTCGGCCGGACCGCCGGTCAGACCGCCGGCCGCGCCGTGCCCAGAGGGCCGACGCCCGGACGGGGCCGCGTCGCCCGGTCCGTCCGCGACTCCTTGGTCATCGCCCAGCGGAATCTACTGCGGATGCGGCGGATTCCTGAGGTGGTTGTTTTTGGCCTCGTCCAGCCGATCATGTTCGTGGTGCTGTTCAGCTATGTGTTCGGGGGCTCGATCGCCGTCGGCGGCAGCACGAAGCCGTCGCTCTACCGCGAGTTCCTGATGGCGGGCATCTTCGCGCAGACGGTCACCTTCGCCACCGCGGGGGCCGGCGCGGGGATCGCGGACGACATGCACAAGGGCCTCATCGACCGCTTCCGGTCGCTCCCGATGGCCCGGGGAGCCGTCCTCACCGGGCGGACCCTCGCCGACCTCGTGCAGACCGCGCTCACGCTGGTGATGCTGGCGATCGTCGCCGCCATCGTCGGCTGGCGGATCCACGAGGGGGTGGCCAAGGCCCTGGCGGGATTCGCCCTGCTGCTCCTGCTCGGCTACGCCTTCTCCTGGATCGGCGCGCTGATCGGACTGTCCGTGCGGACTCCGGAGGCGGCCACCTCGGGCGGGCTCGTCTGGCTGTTCCCGCTGACGTTCATCTCGAACGCGTTCGTGCCGTCCGGCAATATGCCGACCGTCCTGCGGGTGATCGCCGAGTGGAACCCCTTCAGCGCCACCGTCCAGGCGGCCCGTGAGCTCTTCGGCAACCTGCCGCCCGGCTATCCGGTGCCGGACGCCTGGCCGATGCGGCACCCGGTGTGGGCGTCGCTGATCTGGTCGGCGCTGATCATCCTGGTGTTCCGGTGGCTGGCGGTACGGAAGTACCGGTCGGCTACGGGGTGAGGAGCGCGGGCGGGGGTCCGTGACCCGGTCTCGATTCCGCCCTCCCGGACAAGCCTCCGGCCCCGGACCGTCGTATGCGGTCCGGGGCCGGGAAGCGGGGTGACGCGATGCGCCACGAAGGGCGGGCTCAGCCCTGGTACGGCGTGGCGTCCATGATGCGGACCTTCGCCTTGCGGCCGTTCGGCAGCTCGTACTCGGCGTCCTCGCCGACCTTCTTGCCGTTGACGCCGGTGCCCAGCGGGGACTGGGGGGAGTACGTCTCGATGTCCGAGCTCGCGTACTCACGGGAGGCGAGCAGGAAGGTCAGGGTGTCGTCCGGGTCGCCGTCGAAGGCGATGGTGACGACCATGCCGGGGGCGACCACGCCGGTGGCGGCCGGGGCCTCGCCGACCTTCGCGTGCTCGAGCAGCTGCGTCAGCTGGCGCACACGGAGCTCCTGCTTGCCCTGCTCCTCCTTGGCCGCGTGGTACCCGCCGTTCTCTCGCAGGTCACCTTCCTCGCGCGCCGCGGCGATCTTGGCCGCGATCTCGGTGCGAGCGGGACCAGACAGGTACTCCAGCTCGGCCTTGAGCTGGTCGTACGCCTCCTGAGTCAGCCAGGTGACGCTGTCGCTGGTCTGGGTCACAGGTGCTCCTCGTCGGTGCTGGGAAAAACTTCGGGGTCACGGATACAAATGAACGCCCTACTCAGAAGGGTGCACCTCCAAAGGCGGGCGAAACCACGAGCCTAACAATTACGTCCGGAATGGGGGAAGAAGTCGTGGGACGAAATCCCGCAAGTATCGCATCGTCGCAGGTCAGCGGCGTACTTCCGGGCTCCGCGGTCGCCGCGCCGGTCGCCCGGCCGCCGACTCGGCCGCTCGCCGCCCACCGGCCGCGGGGCCCGGGAACGGTCCACGCGGAGGGGGCGCGTCCGCACCGGGGCGGACGACGGGCGAGCGGTCAGCCGCCGTCAGTCGCCGTCAGCCGCGGTCGGTCGTCCGGCAGCCTTCCAGTTCGGTGATGCGCGCGGGTGCCGTGGTACGGAGGGTGACGAGCTCGGTGAAGTGGGTCTCACGGCGGTCCAGGGACACGTCCTTGCGGGCGACCTCCGCCCCGTCCTCGCCCAGCGAGCGGAGCGTGCACACCCCGTTGTCGTTCTTCTCCTTGCGGACCTCGATGACCGCCTGGACCGACGTCGAGGAGATCTTCTTCGACCGGATGAGCTGACCGCTGACGTCCGACTTGGTGACATAGTGCACACCGGCCCACGCGACGAAGGCGAGCAAGGCCGCGAACAGCGTCCCCCCGACGATCTTGAGCTTGCGGTTCGCGCGCTCGTCCGCCGAGCGGCCGTAACGGCCCTCGGGAAGGGCCTCGCGCTGCGCAGCCATGATCATCGCCTCCCGGACGCCGATTTGTGAACGCGGAATGAAACGGCTCCCGCTTCGGTCACTATAGGAGGCGTCTGCCGAGACGAGTGACTGAGGATCGAGCCTTGACTGAGCAGCTGCGAATGATGGCCGTTCACGCCCACCCCGACGATGAGTCGAGCAAGGGCGCGGCCACGATGGCCAAGTACGTGTCCGAGGGGGTGGACGTGCTGGTCGCCACCTGCACGGGCGGGGAGCGCGGTTCCATCCTCAACCCCAAGCTCCAGGGGGACCCCTACATCGAGGAGCACATCCACGAGGTCCGGGCGAAGGAGATGGACGAGGCCCGCGACATCCTGGGCGTCAAGCAGGAGTGGCTGGGCTATGTGGACTCCGGGCTTCCGGAGGGCGACCCGCTGCCCCCGCTGCCCGAGGGCTGCTTCGCGCTCCAGGACGTCGACGAGGCGGCCGGGACGCTGGTCAAGCTGATCCGCGAGTTCAAGCCGCACGTGATCACCACGTATGACGAGAACGGCGGTTACCCGCACCCCGACCACATCATGACCCACAAGATCTCGATGGTGGCGTTCGAGGCGGCGGGCGACCCGTCCCGCTACCCCGAGGCCGGCGAGCCGTGGCAGCCGCTCAAGCTCTACTACAACCAGGGCTTCAACCGCCCCCGCACCCAGGCGCTCCACGACGCGCTGCTGGAGCGCGGCATGGAATCGCCCTACGGCGAGTGGCTGGAGCGCTGGCACACGATGGGCCGGGAGCGCAACCTCACCACCTTCGTGCCCTGCGGCGACTTCTTCGAGATCCGCGACAAGGCGCTGATCGCCCACGCCACGCAGATCGATCCGGACGGCGGCTGGTTCAAGGTGCCGCTGGACCTCCAGCGCGAGGTCTGGCCGACCGAGGAGTACGAGCTCGCCAAGTCTCTCGTCGCCACGTCCCTCCCCGAGGACGACCTCTTCGCGGGCATCCGCAACAATTGAGCCCATGATGAGCGCGACTGCCTCCCTCGCCGTCACCCACCTGGTGCCGCTCGCCGCCGCCGGGGACGACCTCGACAAGAACAAGGTCACCCCCGGTGTCCTGGGCTTCATCGTCTTCGCCGTCATCGGCGCGGCCGTGTGGCTGCTGATGAAGAGCATGACGAAGCACATGAAGCGGGTGAACTTCGAGGAGGCGCCGGACAGCGCCGCCCCGGCGACCACCGCCGCGTCCGCCGCCACCGCCGTCTCCGACGGCGCGGCGACGGGCGGCGGCAAGACCCCCGCCTGACCCAGGACGGACCCGAACCGAACCCCGTCCCGCCTGAACCGCCTGAACCGCCCGGACCACCCGGACCGCCCGGGCGCCCGGACCGAAAGACTCCGGAGCGACTCGCCCGGCCAAGGCGGAAACGAACCGCCCGCGACGCGGGCGCCCGGCCGTCCAGCGGCCCCACCTCAGGGACCGCTCCGCCGCGGGCCGGCCCGGTCCGGTTCCGCTGACCGGGCCCGGCCGTGTCCGGTCAAGCCCGGTCCCACCCGGTGGTCGGGTGGGAGCCGCTGCTGTGCGGCCCCAGCCGGCCGCACGGCAGTGGAACCGGTCCGGCCACGCTCCGGCCCGTTCGCTCCTCCGACCCGTAGCGACGACCTGGTTCTCCCAGGCCGCTGCCGGCCGGACCTCAGCGCTGCCCCGCACGGAATCCGCCGCTACCTCCGCGACCTCCGCTCCCGCCCGTGTCGGCTTCGACGCGCGGAGCCTGCTGTGAGCCCCCGCCTATGCCTCGGAGCGATGGAGCCGACGGCCCCACGGGGCTGATGGCGCCCCTGAACAGCCGTGCTCCTGGACCGGCCCTGCTCGTGGACGGGCAGGAGCCTGAGCGCCCGGCGAGGCCCTCGAAACGAAGCCTCCGCGCCGACCGGCCACGCTCGGGCTCGGCGACCCCGGCCCCGGCCCCGGCCCTTGGCCTCGACGCGGCGATCGAGCGGCCCGAGTCCCTACCGCGGCAGCACGGCCATCACCTCCCGGGCCCGCCGTCCCGGCACCATGCCCAGGCGCCACGCCTGCCACCCGGCCTCCGGCTCCACCCCGCGCTCCAGCACCAGTGCGTACGCCTCGGCGTACTGCTCCAGCGCCGGGTCCACCGCCCAGTCCGCGCCCCGCAGCTCCCGCCGCAGGCGGGCCAGGTCCTCGCCGGCCACGGCCGCGCCCACCACCGAGCCGCCAGGTGAGACGAAGGGCAGCAGCGTGCAGCGCAGGAACCGGGCCCAGCTCTCGCCCCGCCGGTCGCCGAACCCCGTGAACAGCCGTTCCGCCTCCTCCGTCAGCTCCAGTGCCTGCTCCAGCCTGCCGTTGCCCGCGTCGATCACCGCCAGTTCCAGGCACGACCACGCCTCGCCGTGCGCGACACCCACCCGCTGGAAGTCCAGCCGGGCGTCCTGGAGCAACTGCCGGGCGAAGCCGCTGTTCCGCAGGCTCCCCGTCTGGGCCGCCCGCTGGTCCCGCGTGACTCGGGCCGAGTGATGACGGGCGCAGGCGAGACCGTAGACGTCACGCATCCGGTTGAACATCGTCCGGGCCCGTTCCAGCTCCCGCAGCGCGGCCGGCAGATCCCCGAGCTCCTCCAGGGCCTGGCCCAGGTAGAACAAGGTCCACGCCTCGCCCCGCGCGTCCTCGTGCTCTCGATGCCGGGACACCGCCTGCCGGAGCGACTCCACGGCCGCCGCCGCGTCCCCGGCTATCAACCGTCCCCGGGCGAGCTGGGTCAAGGCCCAGGCCGCGCCCCGCCCGTCCTGCGTCCGCCCGTAAAGGTCCAGCGCCTGGCGCAGCTCGGCCTCCGCCGGCTCCGGGCGGCCCATACGCAGCCGCACCTGGCCGAGCTGGAAGTGCGCCCACGCCTGGCCGTGCAGACTCTCGCTCTCCCGGTGCAGCTCCAGGGCGACGGCGAGCAGGTCCAGCGCCTCGGCGAGCCGGCCGCGGTCGCGTTCCACCGCGGCCAGCGCGTGCATCGTCCACGCCCGGTCGCCGCTCAGCTCCGGAGCGGCCTGCAACTCCAACGCCTCGCGCAGCTTCGCGGCGGCTTCCTTCAGGTTCCCCTGGTGCTGGAGGGTGATACCGAGATCGCGCAGCGCCCGTGCCGCGCCCGCGTGGTGCTGGGCGTCGAGGTACAGATCGACCACCGAGGTCAGCGTCGTCCGGGAGGCGTCCAGCTCGCCGAGCTGCCGGGCCGCCACACCCGTGCGCCACTGCACGGAGCGGGTCAGCAGCTCCCGGTCCGTGGCCTGGGTCAGCTCGCTCAGCTCGGCCAGCCGGTAGAGGTCTCCGCGCAGCAGGCAGTAGTCGCACAGGGCGCCCAGCAGGTGCAGCACCGCCGACTGGTCCACGCCCTCCGCGTGCCGGAGCGCGGCCGTGATGAAGCTCGACTCGTCGTCCAGCCAGCGCAGGGCCGCGTCCAGTGACGGGAAGCCATGGCCTCCGGCCGCGCCCTCGGCGAACATGTCGGCGCGCGTCGAGGTCTTGCCGTCCACCATGCGGATGACCAAGTCGGCGAGCTCCGCGTAGCTGCGTATCAGCCGCTCCTGGGCCGCTCCACGCTCGCCGGGGTCCTCCTCCTCGTGCAACCGCGTATGGGCGAAATCCCGCACCAGGTCGTGCATCCGGTAACGCCCGGGGCGGACGGGCTCGATCAGCCCTGCTCGCGCCAGCTCCGTCAGCCGCTTCGTCGCCTCCTGCCCGTCGGCCGCGAGCAGGGCCGCCGCCGCGGCCGCCCCCAGCGACGCCCGGCCGGCCAGCGCGAGCCGTCGCAGCAGCCGCCGAGCGTCCTCGCCTTGGTCCATGTAACGGAGCCACAGCGCCCTCTCCACCGGACCGGACTGGTCCGCCGCCTCCAGCTCCACGGCCAGCGCGCGCGGCGTCCGCGCTCCGAGCGAGGACCCGGCCACCCGCAGGGCCAGCGGCAACCCGCCGCACAACTCCCGGACCCGAGTGAGCGACTGGCCGTCGTAGAGCTCGTCGTCCTGTGCCGTGGCCGTCGCCCCCTCCTCGTCCGCCGCGGCAACCGAGCGCAACAGCTCCTCCGCTCCCGCCTCGTCCAGCGGGCCCACTTCCAGGCTGTGGACCCACGCCTCCAACTCCCGCGGCAGCTCCAGCGGCTCACGCGTGGTGACCAGGACCAGGCACTCGGACCGGTCGGGCACCAAGGCGCACACCTGCTCCGCGTCCGACGCGTCGTCCAGCACGATCGCCACCGGCAGCGCGGCCAGATGCTTGTGGTACGCGTCGGACAGCCGTCTGAGGTGCTGTTCGCGTGAGGAGCGTTCCCGGAAGAACAACTGGTCGCGAGGGGCGCCGAGTCGGTTGAGCAGGTGCAACAGCGCGTCGCGGGTCGACAACGGCGGCTCCTCCTGGCTCTCGCCCCGCAGATCCACGACACAGGCGCCCCGGAACTGATCCCGCAGATGGTGCACCGCGCGCAAGGCCAGCGTGGTCCGGCCGGCTCCCTGTGGGCCGCGCAGCACCACGACTGTCGGCTTCGTCTCGGTGCTCGCCCGGGCCTGGTGCACCCACTGGGCGATCCGGTCCACCTGCGTCTTCCGGCCCGCGAACGGGCCGTCGGCCGGAGGGAGATCGTCGAACGACCGGGCCAGGAGGCTCCGCTGCCGGGCGAGCGCGCTGCGGTCGCCGCCGCGCAACTGCGGCACCCGCGACGAGCTGCCCTTACCTGGCGTGCCCGGCGTGGAGCCCTTGCCGTTGTGCGCCCCCCGCAGCATCCGCTGTCGGTCGAGGAAGGGCCGTATCCCCCTCACCTCCACCGCCGTCCGCCACTGGAGTCTCAACTGCTCGGCACCGCCGGGCTGTCCCCGCAACGCGGCCCGCCGGTGCCGGGCCGGCCAATGCCCCGCCGTCAATTTCGCGAGCGTAGCCACGGATCCCGCGAGGGCCACCGCGACCGCCGTGCTGACAGCGGTGCCCGCGGACGTCCCATAACCCAGGTCGGCCCCGAAAGCCGTCACCGCCGTGACGGCCGTGACCAGCATGGGCGTGCCGAGCGCGGAGCCCGACAAGCGCGCGGACAACGGTCCGACAGTCGCGGACTCCTCGTCCAGGGCCCGGATGTACGCCGCGTACTCCTCGGCCGCCGCCTCGGCCAGCGCGTCCAACTCCTCACGCGCCCGCCGCAGCAGCACGTCCCCGTCGACCCGCCCACCCGAACGGCGCACCTCTTCCTCGACCGCCCGCTCCAGCAGGCTCTCGACTTCCGCGCGGTGACCCTGCCGCAGCGCGGGCAGCGAGCTCTGCATGTGCCGTCCCCCTTCGACCAGCGAATGCTCAAGGCGTCCCAGTGTTCCGCTTCGTCGCCGATTCCGGCAGACCTGTGGATAACCCCCTGTGGAAAACCCAGCCGAGCGGTCTCAGGGGAGGGGGCGGGGCCCGTCGGGGTTGCGTCAGGGGAAGGCCAGGGGAGAGTCGGGGTGCCGAATGAGGCGGTCGGGACTCCCGTTGGGGAAGGATGGAGACATGCCGAACCGCCTGGCGCACGAGACGTCCCCTTACCTCCTCCAGCACGCCGACAATCCGGTCGACTGGTGGCCCTGGTCACCCGAGGCCTTCACGGACGCCCGGCGACGGGACGTCCCCGTGCTGCTGAGCGTCGGCTATTCCAGTTGCCACTGGTGCCACGTGATGGCACACGAGAGCTTCGAGGACGA
Organism: Streptomyces sp. URMC 126; assembly: GCF_051386555.1. Lineage (NCBI taxonomy): Bacteria > Bacillati > Actinomycetota > Actinomycetes > Kitasatosporales > Streptomycetaceae > Streptomyces > Streptomyces sp. URMC 126. The sequence goes on along the minus strand of NZ_JBPQTX010000036.1, from coordinate 21,226 downwards.
GGAGATCGCCGCCTACCTCAACGAGCACTTCGTCTCCGTCAAGGTCGACCGCGAGGAGCGGCCCGACATCGACGCCGTCTACATGGAGGCGGTGCAGGCCGCCACCGGGCACGGCGGCTGGCCCATGACCGTGTTTCTGACGCCCGACGCCGAGCCCTTCTACTTCGGCACCTACTTCCCGCCCGCCCCACGGCATGGGATGCCCGGCTTCCGTCAGGTGTTGGAAGGGGTGGCGGCCGCCTGGCGTGACCGGCGGGACGAGGTGGGGGAGGTGGCCGGGCGCATCGTCGGCGAGTTGTCGCAGCGCACCCTGGGCGCCGCCGGCGGGCCGCCGCCCGCGGCCGACGAACTGCACATGGCCCTGATGGCGCTGACCCGCGACTTCGACGCGGTACGCGGTGGCTTCGGCGGGGCGCCGAAGTTCCCGCCGTCGATGGTGCTGGAGTTCCTGCTGCGCCACCACGTCCGTACGGGCTCCGCCGCCGCGCTCGACATGGTGACGGCCACCTGCGAGGCCATGGCCCGTGGCGGGATCCACGACCAGCTGGGCGGAGGCTTCGCCCGCTATTCCGTGGACAACGGCTGGGTCGTGCCCCACTTCGAGAAGATGCTGTACGACAACGCCCTGCTGTGCCGGGTCTACGCACACCTGTGGCGGGCCACCGGCTCGGGCCTGGCGCGGCGGGTGGCCCTGGACACCGCCGATTTCCTGGTCCGGGAGCTGCGCACCGAGCAGGGCGGTTTCGCCTCCGCCCTGGACGCGGACAGCGACGACGGGCAGGGCCGGCACCGTGAGGGCGCCTACTACGTCTGGACCCCCGAACAGCTCCGGGAGACGCTGGGGGAGGCGGACGCCGAGCTCGCCGCCGACTACTTCGGCGTCACCGACGAGGGCACTTTCGAGGAGGGCGCGTCCGTCCTGCAACTGCCCGACAGCGAGCGGCTGGTGGACGCGGAGCGGATCGCTTCGGTCCGGGAGCGGCTGCTGGCCGCCCGGGCCCGGCGGCCCCGGCCCGGACGTGACGACAAGATCGTCGCGGGGTGGAACGGGCTGGCCATCGCCGCGCTGGCCGAGGCCGGCGCCTACTTCGACCGCCCCGACCTGGTCCAGGCCGCGACGGACGCCGCCGATCTGCTCGTCCGCACGCATATGGACTGGAACGCCCGCCTCTTCCGTACCTCCCTGGACGGAGTCGCCGGGTCACACGCGGGTGTGCTGGAGGATTACGCGAATGTCGCGGAGGGGTTCCTCGCCCTCTCCGCCGTCACCGGCGAGGGCGTCTGGGTGGATTTCGCGGGGCTGCTGCTGGACACCGTTCTGATCCGGTTCCGTGACGAGGAGGGCGCGCTCTTCGACACGGCCGACGACGCCGAGAGCCTGATCCGTCGCCCGCAGGATCCGACGGACAACGCCACCCCGTCGGGCTGGACCGCGGCCGCCGGGGCGCTGCTGACTTACGCGGCGCTCACCGGCAGCGCGCCGCACCGGGAAGCGGCGGAACGGGCACTCGGGGTGGTCCGGGTGCTCGGGCCCAAGGCGCCGCGGTTCATCGGCTGGGGTCTCTCGGTGGCCGAGGCGCTGCTCGACGGGCCGTACGAGGTCGCCGTCGTCGGGCCGCTCGACGATCCGGCCACCGGGGAGTTGCACCGTACGGCCCTGCTCTCCCAGCGGCCCGGGCTGGCCGTCGCCCTGGGAGAGCCGGCCTCCGCGACGGCCGCCGAGGTGCCGTTGCTGGCGGACCGGCCGTTGCTGGACGGCCGCCCGGCCGCCTATGTGTGCCGGGGCTTCACCTGTGACGCGCCGACCTCGGACCCGGAGGAGCTGGCGGCGAAGCTCGGGCGGGGGTGACCGCCTCGGACGGTGGTGTGGCCGGTAGACGGGCGGTGCGGACGGAAGGTGGTGGGGCGGTCGGGAGACGGGCGGTGTGGTCGGAAGGCCGCGGGGGGCGGGAGACGGTCGGTGTGGTCGGAAGGCGGTGGGGCGGTCAGAAGGTGAGGCCGCGCTCCAGTACGTCCAGGGCGCGGCGCAGATAGTCGACCGGGTCGCCGGTCTGCCCCTCGTCCACCCACACCATCAGGGCCTCCTGCATGGCGGCCAGCACCGCCGTGGTCGCGATGCGCAGTTCCACGTCGCCCTCCGGGCGGCCGGTGCGCTGGGCCAGGACGGAGCACAGCATGCGCGCCGACTTGCCCATGCCTTCCCCGGAGCGGGCCCGCAGGCTGGGCACGTCCCGGATCAGCCGGTTGCGCATCCGCATCTCGGGGCTGTCGTCGCCGAGGATGTCGCGCATCGCGCCGAGGACGGTGTTGCGGATCGCCCGCAGCGGGGGTTCGTCGGCCGGGCGGGACCGGAGCGCCGCTTCCAGCAGGGGGTCGTACTCGTCCGTGAGGACGATGTCCTCCTTGGTGGGGAAGTACCGGAAGACGGTGCTGGGCGAGACGTCGGCGGCTTCCGCGATCTGATCCACCGGGGTCGCGTCGTACCCCTGTTCCTCGAAGAGCCGGTAGGCGGCGGCGCGGATCGCCTGACGGGTCTGGATCTTCTTCCGTTCGCGCAGTCCGAGCCGGGGGCCCGGCTGGGCGGCGGGGGAGGTTGGTGCGGAGGCCATGACCGTCATTCTCGGGCATCCGCTGTTTCGGCGGCCACAGCGGTGGCGGGGGCCGCGGTGCGGTCGCGCGTGTCCGGCAGGAAGACCGCCACCAGCACGGCCGCCAGGAGGGCGAAGCCGCCGCAGACCAGCAGGGTGAGGCTCATGCCGTGCAGGTACGCGGTGTCGGCCGAGCGCGCCAGGGCGGTGTCGCCCAGCCGGGCGGCCGTCGCGTGGGCGCTCACCACGGAGTCGTCCGCCGCCCGTGCCACGGCGGTGGGGAGCCGGTTCGTGTCCAGCCGGTCGCGGTAGGCGCCGGCGAGCAGGCTTCCCAGGGCGGCGAGGCCGACCGCTCCGGCCACTTGCCGGAGCGTCATCAACAGTCCGGCACCCGTGCCCACCCGCTCACGGGGCAGTGTGCCGAGGGCTCCGTCCATGGCCGGGATCATGGCGAATCCGAAGCCGAGTCCCACCACGGACAGCCATCCGGCGGTGAAGCCGTAACCGTCGTCGACCGAGGTGCGGCTGCCGACCAGGGTGGCCGCCGCGATGACGGTCAGGCCGCCCGGAATGACGACGTGGCGGCCCAGCCGCTTGACCAACGGCGGTGCGATCCAGGAAGCGGCCAGCAGGCCCTGGGGCATGGGGATGAGGCACAGCCCGGTGGTGAAGGCGTCGTTGCCCAGCACGCTCTGGAAGTACGAGGGGAGGACGAACAGGAGGCCGGTGAAGGTGAACATCACCAGGGAGGCGGCGACGCTGTTCCACAGGAAGCCCCGGTGGCGCAGCAGTTCGAGGTCGAGCATCGGCCGCTTCTGCCGCCGGGAGCGCAGGACGAGCAGGGCGAGCAGGACCGGGGCGGCGGCCAGCGCGCCGAGGACGGGAGGGGAGCCCCAGCCGTGCCGGGGCCCTTCGGTCACGCCGTAGACGAGTGCGCCCAGGCCGCCGATGGAAAGAATGGTGGTGAGGACGTCCACGGTGGGGGAGGCGGGGTCGTTGGTCTCGGGCATCAGGAAGCGGCAGGCGATCAGGGCCGCGCCGATGAGCGGAATGTTGATCAGGAAGACGGAGCCCCACCAGAAGTGGTCGAGCAGGAACCCGCCGATGACCGGGCCGAGGGGCATGCCCAGCGCGGAGGCGGCCGACATGGTGCCGACCGCCTTGCTGCGCTCCTCGGGCGGGAAGATCGCGGGGAGGGCGGCCATCGAGAGCGGCAGGATCAGGGCGGCGCCGGCCCCCATCACCGCGCGGCCGGCGATGACGGTGGCCGCGTCGGTGGCGACGGTGCCGACGAGGGCGCCCACGAGGAAGACGGTCAGACCGACGCCCAGCATGCGCCGGCGGCCGAAGCGGTCGCCCAGGAGGCCCGCGGGCAGCATCAGGGCGGCGAAGACGACGAGGTAGGAGTCGGCTATCCACTGCAAGGTGCCTGCTTCGGCGCCCAGTTGGGCAGCCATGGTGGGCAGGGCGACATTGAGGATGGTGCCGTCGAAGCCCAGGACGAGCATGCAGGCGACGATGGCCGTCAGGGCCCACCAGCGGCGGGGGTCGGGCTGGACGCCCCGCGTGGGCGGGGACAGGGCGGGTGCGGTCGTCACAGGGGCACTCCTCTGGGATCGGCGCGGAGTGCCAGTAACTCTTAAATGGGAGTCACTGTCAATACTTGCGACTCCTGAACGGCTTCCTGGCGCCGCGTTGATGTCAGTGGGGTGTGTCACGCTGTGTACAGGGCAGGGGAACGGTCGGTAAGAAGCCGAACGGAGGGGTGATCCCTGATGGGTGTCATGGTGAACGCCGGTGCCGTGCTGATCGCGGCGTTGAGCGTGGGCGCGTATCTGGTCGCGGGTGAGGTGGCGGTGGTGGTCGTGGTGCTGGCCGGTGTCGGAGGTCTGGCGTGGCGTGTGGCCGTGACCTCGCGGCCGCTGTCGTCGCGGAGGGCGCGCCGGGAACGGAGCGCGCCCCGGCCGCTGCCGGGCGGCCGGTGGGACGGGCCGTCGGGCGCGCGGAACGGGGCGCGAAGCGAGGGGGGCTGGTCAGCCGTGCGTATAGGCCACCAGAGAGATGCCGACGTAGTGCACCACGAAGGCCGCCAGCGTCAGTGAGTGGAACACCTCGTGGAAGCCGAACCAACGAGGTGAGGGGTTGGGGCGCTTGATGCCGTAGATGACGCCGCCCACGCTGTAGAGGAGGCCGCCGACGATCACCAGGACAAGTACGGCGATGCCGCCCTTGCGCAGGAAGTCGGGCAGGAAGAAGACGGCCGCCCAGCCCATGGCGATGTAGCAGGGGGTGTAGAGCCAGCGCGGTGCGCCGACCCAGAAGACCCGGAAGGCGATCCCGGCCGCGGCCGCGGCCCAGACGGCCCAGAGCAGCAACTGGCCGCGTCCGCCCGGGACCAGGAGCATGGTCAACGGCGTATAGGTGCCGGCGATGATCAGGAAGATGTTGGCGTGGTCGAGGCGGCGGAGCACGGCCGTGACCCGGGGACTCCAGTCGCCGCGGTGGTAAAGGGCGCTGATGCCGAACAGCAGGCACGCGCTGAGGACGTAGACGGCGCAGGCGATCCGGCCGCGGGTGCTGTCCGCGAGTGCGGTCAGGAAGATGCCGGAGATCAGGACGGCGGGGAACATCCCGGCGTGCAGCCAGCCGCGGAGCCGCGGCTTGACGACTGCCGACAGGGGTTCGGGGCAGGAGGCGGAAGGCGCGGTGGTCGCGGCACCGGCGGAAGTTGCGGGCGCGACGGGCGCCGCGTCGGACGCGGGTGTCATGGAGCAATGCTACCTACGCCACCGTAGGTTACGCACCGGTATCACGTGGCGATGGTCACGGGAGTGCCCCCTGGACAGAACCGAAACGGAGTCGGATGATCAAATGAGTGCGGGCGGCACCGGATGAGCGGTCACGAAGCGTCTGGGTCGCAGCCCCCAAGGGGCGAATGTGCAGAAACGGACCGGCTGCCGGGTCAGGCACGCGGACGGCCCGTTACCACCCTCAACATGTGACGCCGGGCGCCTCCTGGGTCCCCGGCGGGACGGAGCGATCGTGGCGCGCGCAAATGCGGCTCCCACCACCCCCACCAACCACCAGGAACTGATCTCCTGGGTCGATGAGATCGCCGCCCTCACCCAGCCGGACCGGGTCGTCTGGTGCGACGGCTCCGAGGCCGAGTACGAGCGCCTGTGCGAGGAGCTCGTCGCCAAGGGCACCTTCCGGAAGCTCGACCCCGTCAAGCGTCCCAACTCCTACTACGCCGCCTCCGACCCCTCGGACGTGGCGCGCGTGGAGGACCGTACGTTCATCTGCTCCGCCAAGGAGGAGGACGCCGGTCCGACCAACCACTGGAAGGACCCCGCCGAGATGCGGGAGATCTTCCAGGGCGAGAAGGGCATCTTCCGCGGCTCCATGCGCGGGCGCACCATGTACGTCGTGCCCTTCTGCATGGGCCCGCTCGGTTCGCCGCTCTCCGCGATCGGTGTCGAGATCACCGACTCCGCGTACGTCGCCGTCTCCATGCGCACCATGACCCGTATGGGACAGCCGGTCCTCGACGAACTGGGCGCCGACGGCTTCTTCGTCAAGGCCGTCCACTCGCTCGGCGCCCCGCTGGCCGAGGGCGAGGCCGACGTCCCCTGGCCGTGCAACTCCACCAAGTACATCTCGCACTTCCCCGAGGACCGCGAGATCTGGTCCTACGGCTCCGGCTACGGCGGCAACGCCCTGCTGGGCAAGAAGTGCTACGCCTTGCGCATCGCCTCCGTCATGGCCCGCGACGAGGGCTGGCTCGCCGAGCACATGCTCATCCTCAAGCTCACTCCGCCGCAGGGCGAGGCCAAGTACGTCGCCGCCGCCTTCCCGTCCGCCTGCGGCAAGACCAACCTCGCCATGCTGGAACCCACCATCCCCGGCTGGACGGTGGAGACCATCGGCGACGACATCGCCTGGATGCGCTTCGGCGAGGACGGCCGGCTCTACGCGATCAACCCCGAGGCGGGGTTCTTCGGCGTCGCGCCCGGTACCGGCGAGCACACCAACGCCAACGCCATGAAGACCCTGTGGGGCAACGCGGTCTTCACCAACGTCGCCCTGACCGACGACAACGACGTCTGGTGGGAGGGGATGACCGAGGAGCCGCCCGCCCACCTCACCGACTGGAAGGGCAACGACTGGACGCCCGAGTCCGGCACCCCGGCCGCCCACCCCAACGCCCGCTTCACCGTCCCCGCCGCACAGTGTCCGATCATCGCGCCCGAGTGGGAGGACCCCAAGGGCGTGCCGATCTCGGCCATCCTCTTCGGCGGCCGGCGGGCCTCGGCGGTGCCGCTGGTGACCGAGTCCTTCAGCTGGCAGCACGGCGTCTTCATCGGCGCCAACGTCGCCTCCGAGAAGACCGCCGCCGCCGAGGGCAAGGTCGGCGAGCTGCGCCGTGACCCCTTCGCCATGCTGCCGTTCTGCGGCTACAACATGGGCGACTACATGGGCCACTGGATCAAGGTCGGCCAGGCCGCGGCCGAGCGGGGCGACGAGGCGAAGCTGCCGAAGATCTACTACGTCAACTGGTTCCGCAAGGACGCGGACGGCCGCTTCGTGTGGCCGGGCTTCGGCGAGAACGGCCGGGTGCTCAAATGGATCGTCGAGCGCCTGGAAGGCACCGCGGACGGCGTCGAGACGCCCATCGGCGTCCTGCCCACGCGTGAGGCGCTCGACACGAACGGCCTCGACATCGCCGACGCCGACCTCGACCTGCTGCTCTCGGTCGACAAGGAGGTCTGGCGCGAGGAGGCCGCGCTGGTGCCGGAGCACCTCGACACCTTCGGTGAGCACACGCCGAAGGAGCTGTGGGACGAGTACCGGGCGCTGGTGAAGCGCCTGGGCTGAGGTGACGGGGCGTGGACCGGGAGGTTGTCCGGTCCCGCCCTGCCGTGTTTTCCGGCCGCCTTGCCGCGCTCTCCGGCCGCCCGCCGTGTTCTCCGGCGTCCGCCGCGGCGGCCCCGGGGCCACGGCTCAGACGTCGTCGGTGATCCCGAGCGCCGCCGCGTGCGCCCGCAGCCGTTCCTCGGCCAGGGTCGCTCCGGCGGCGTCGCCGCGCGCCCCGGCGACGACCAGCGCCTGGCCGGCCAGCATGTGCGCCCGCTGGTGCAGGGCGTGGACGCGGGCCGGGTCGCCGTCGGCCACCGTGGGTACGGCCCGCAGCGGCGGGTGCCCGCCGCGCAGCCGCTCGACGCGGGCGGCCAGCCGACGGGCGGCGTCGTCCAGGTCGGCGGACGGGGCCAGGGCCCGCAGCTCGTCGGTCACGGTGAGCAGCGCGGTCAGATGGCCCGCGAGCCGGATGTCGAGCTCCTGGCCCCGGGAGCGGCGCGGCCCGTGACCGCCGCGCACGGGTTCGGCCATGGTGTGGACCGACTTGGTGCGGATCGGTTCGTACATGGATGGCCTCCTGTCCTTCTTAGAAGGCCATCCTAACTTAGATCCTGTCTAAAGTTGTGTTTCGTATGGGCCGGGCTGGGCGGTCAGGACTGGCTGTAGCCGTCGAGGAAGGTGCCGATCCGGGTGACCGCGTCCGCCATGTCCTTGGCGTTCGGCAGGGTGACCAGGCGGAAGTGGTCCGGCTCCGGCCAGTTGAAGCCCGTGCCGTGGACGACCATGATCTTCTCGGCGCGCAGCAGGTCGAGCACCATCTGCCGGTCGTCCTTGATCTTGTAGACCTTGGGGTCCAGCCGCGGGAACGCGTACAACGCGCCCTTCGGTTTCACACAGGTCACACCCGGGATCCGGGTCAGCAGCTCATGGGCCACGTCGCGCTGCTCCAGTAGCCGGCCGCCCGGCAGGACCAGCTCGTTGATCGACTGCCGGCCGCCGAGCGCGGTGGCCACCGCGAACTGGGCGGGCATGTTGGCGCACAGCCGCATGTTGGCCAGGATCGTCAGGCCCTCGATGTAACTGTCCGCGTGCGCCTTCGGACCGCACACGGCCATCCAGCCGCTGCGGTAGCCGGCGACCCGGTACGCCTTCGACAAGCCGTTGAAGGTGAGGGTCAGCAGGTCGGGGGCGAGGGCGGCGGTCGGCGTGTGCGTCACGCCGTCGTAGAGGATCTTGTCGTAGATCTCGTCGGAGCAGACGATCAGGTTGTGCCGGCGGGCGATCTCCGTGAGGCCGCGCAGCATCTCGTCGTCGTAGACGGCGCCCGTGGGGTTGTTGGGGTTGATGATGACGAGCGCCTTGGTGCGGTCGGTGACCTTGCGCTCGATGTCGGCCAGGTCCGGCATCCAGTCGGACTGCTCGTCGCAGCGGTAGTGCACGGCCGTGCCGCCCGCCAGCGAGACCGACGCTGTCCACAGCGGGTAGTCCGGCGCGGGGACGAGCACCTCGTCGCCGTCGTCGAGCAGCGCCTGCATCGACATCTGGATCAGCTCCGAGACGCCGTTGCCCAGGTACACGTCCTCGACGGACAGCTCGATGCCCTTGGTCTCGTAGTGCTGCACCACCGCGCGCCGCGCCGAGAGCAGCCCCTTCGCGTCGCCGTAGCCGTGCGCGTCGCCGACGTTCCGCAGCATGTCCTCCAGGATCTCCGGAGGGCACTCGAAGCCGAAGATCGCCGGGTTGCCGGTGTTGAGCTTGAGGATGCGATGGCCCGCCGCCTCCAGCCGCATCGCCTCCTCCAGCACCGGACCACGGATCTCGTAGCAGACATTGGCGAGTTTCGTTGACTGGATCACCTGCATGACGGCCACCATACGGGGGCGCGCGACGCCGCGCGCGAGCTTTCGGGGCGCATCCGCCGCGCGCGATCGGCGCTGCTCAGGGCGTTTCAGCGGACCGGAGGACGTCGGACGGCGCGGCCCGCCAGGACGTCCGTCCGGCGGCCGTCTTCCATCACAAAGCGTCCGGCAATCAGGACATAAGGAATGCCGGTCGGAAGCCGCCGAGGATCTTCGAAAGTGGCGCCGGCGCCGACCGTCTCCGGATCGAAGAGCACGAGATCGGCCCGCCGCCCCACCTCGATCAGGCCCCGGTCGGACAGCCGCAACCGGGCCGCGGGCCGGGACGTGAGATGCGCCACGCACTCCTCCAGAGAGAGGACCCCCAGCTCGCGGACATAGCGCCCGAGGTAGTGCGGAAAGGTGCCGTACGCCCGGGGGTGCGGCTTGGCGCCGTGCAGGATGCCGTCGCTTCCGCCGGTGTGCGCGGGGTGGCGCATGATCGTCCGGACGTTCTCCTCATGCCCGACGTGCAGCAGGACCGTCGTCCCGAGCCGGTCTTCGAGCAGCAGCCGACGGGCCGTCGTCCAGGGGGCCTCGCCGCGCTCCCGGGCCAGCCCGGCGATCGTCCTGCCCGCGTGTCCGGCGACCAGCCGTGGGTCCGCGACCCCCGACACCTCGACCGCGGCCCAGTCGACGGGCACCCCATGAGAGCCGTCCGAACCCGCCACCTCCAGGGCGTACCGGATCCGGGCCGCCGTCGCGTCGTCACGCAGCCGCGCCGACACCGCGTCCGGCCCCCCTTCGGTCGCCCAGCTCGGCAGCAGCGAGGCGAGTGTGGTGCAGCCGGGAGTGTAGGGATAGCTGTCGAGCGTGAGGTCCACACCGGCGGCGCGCGCGGCGTCGAGCAGGCGCAGCAACTCCGGCGCGCGCCCTTCGTTGCCGGCGAAATTCAAGACGGTGTGCGCCAGGTGCAGCGCGCACCCGGCGTCTCGCGCCACCTCGACCATCTCCGCGTACGCCCGCACGGCGTGCGCGCCGTACGAACGGTGGTGCGGGCAGAAGTAGCCGCCGTAGCGTGCCACGATCCGGCAGAGCGAGGTCAGCTCGGCGTCGTCCGCGTACATGCCCGGTGCGTAGGTGAGCCCCGCCGACAGGCCCACGGCCCCCTGCTCCAGCCCCTCCGCCACCAGCCGTCGCATCCGCCCCAGCTCGGTCTCCGTCGCCGGGCGGTTCTCCCAGCCGACCGCCAGCATCCGGACCGTGCCGTGCGGCACCAGGTACGCGGCGTCGACCGCGATGCCCTCGCCGCCGAACCCGAAGTCGAGCCGGTCCAGGAACTCGCCCGTCGAGCGCCAGGTGAAGTCGACGTCCTCGCCGACACCGTTCCAGCCCGCGATCTGCGCCCGCACCTGGGCGAGCGTCCGGTCGTCCACCGGCGCGTACGACAGCCCGTCCTGGCCGAGCACCTCCAGCGTCACGCCCTGCGCGACCTTGGCCTCGTGGCCGGGATCGCGCAGCAGGGCCAGATCGCTGTGCGCGTGCATGTCGACAAAGCCGGGGGAGAGCACGAGACCGTGCGCGTCGATGGCGCGCCGCGCGCTCGGACGGTCGCCCGCGCCCTCGCGGACGATCGCGGCGATCCGGCCGCCGTCCAGGCCGACATCGGCGCGGAACGACGGGCCGCCGGCACCGTCGACGACCCGGACGTCCCGGAAGACCGTGTCCATGGACAACCGCCTTTCGCCGCCGGCCGGGCCCTCGGAAGGTGCGGAACCGGCGGAGCGCCCGGACGGCGTCGGTCCGGCGGAGAGCGCGGACCACCGCCGGCCTTCCGGACGCGTCAGGCACCTGCCCGTACGGCACATCCGGACGATACGTCCACCGGTCCCCTTCCGACACCCCCCGAACACCGGGGGCCGAGGCAGGCTTACACGGCCACGGCCGTCTTTACGGGCCTGTCAGAAGAACGTCCGCACGTACTCCGTGACCGTCCCGTCCGCCTCCACCACGGGAATCATCGGCCACTTGTCGAAGGCCGTGCAGGGGTGGGAGACGCCCAGGCCCACCCAGTCGCCCACCTCCAGCGGGTCGTCGGCGGGGAGGGAGAGGAAGGCGTGCTGGTCGGCGAGGCCCGTGACGGTCATGTGGTCGGCGGGGCGCTGTGTGCCGTCGCGCTCGGAGCGGACGACCTGCGGCTCGGGGAGTCCCAGGTCGTACGGGGCGTCGCGCTTGCCCGCGTTGAGGTAGGCGCGGCCCGGTTCGGGGCGGGAGACGCACTGGGCCCAGAGCCGGAAGGCGGGACGCAGCGCGCCCTCCGCCGGGCGGCGCGCGAAGGGAGTCTTGCGGCGGTAGTGGCCGTCGTCATGGGTGACGTACGCGCCGGAGCGCAGCAGCTTGAGCACCGGCGCGGACAACGCCGGAAGCTCTCCGAAGGCCTCGGCCACCGCGTCGAACCACGAGCTGCCGCCCGCGCTGACCACGATCTCCTCGACCCCGGCGAACCGTCCGGCCGCGTCGAACTCCGCGGCCAGCGAGGTCAGATCCCGCAGCCAGGCCCGGACCTTCGCCTCGTCGGCGTCCGGGATCTCCGCCTCGTACCCGGCGACACCCACCAGACGCAACGTTTCCGCGGCCGCCACCGCGTCCGCGACCAGCGCGCCGTCCGCCGCCGTACGGACGCCCGTGCGGCCGCCCGCGGCGCCGAGTTCGACGACGACGTCCAGCGGCCGGCCGGCCCCGGCGCCGCGCAAAGCCGTGTCCATGAGTTCGACGCCGCGCACGGAGTCCACGTAGACGACGACGCGGAACTCCGGGTCGGCGGCCAGCTCGCCGGCCAGCCAGCGCAGCGCGGCGGCGTCCACGACCTGGTTGGCGAGGAAGATCCGCCGAACGCCGAAGGCCCGGTAGACGCGAACCTGCGCGGGCACGGCGGCGGTGATGCCCCAGGCGCCGTGTGCGAGCTGGCGCTCGAAGAGGCGCGGGGCCATGGAGGTCTTGCCGTGCGGCGCGAAGGCGAGGTCGCGCCCGGCGGACCAGCGCTCCATCAGCGCGAGGTTGTGGTCCAGCGCCTCGGCGGAGAGGGTCAGCACCGGTGTGGTGAAACCGCCGGTGAACAAGGAGCGCCGCTGGGCCGTGAGGGCGCCGACGGTCAGCCCGTCCGCGTCCGGTGGCAGTCCCTTGAAACGGTGGTCCACCGGCTCGTGGGCGAGCCGGGCCAGGGCGTCGTCGGCGACGGCCATCAAGCCTCCTCGTGCGTACGGCGGCCGGTGCGACGTCCATCGCGCGCACCGCTCGCGGCTGTCTAACATCCGGCGGAAGGCCAGGTCAACGGCGGTCCACGGGATGGGAGGCGCGGCTCCGGGACCGTCGTCGGGACGGTCCATCCGGCGACGAGGGGGATGCCGTCACGACGAGACGGCATCCCATGACGACGCGGGGGCGCGATGCGATGATGACGGCCGAGGCGATGCCATGACGACGAAGGCGATGCCATGACGACGACAAAGGGCGATGCCATGACCGAGAAGACCGCCGTCACCCCCGCCGGCCACACCACTCCGCCCGCCCGCTTCTCGCACGGCGTCCGCAAGGGGAACATCCTCCAGGTCGCCGGCCAGGTCGGCTTCCTGCCCGCCGGGCCGGGCGAGGCGCCCGTCGTGGCGGGCCCGGGCCTGCGGGAGCAGACGCTCCGGACGCTCGACAACGTGCTGGCCGTGCTGGAGGCGGGCGGAGCCTCGTGGGAAGACGTGGTGATGCTGCGCGTCTACCTCACCGACACGGACCACTTCGCCGAGTTCAACGCGCTCTACGACGCGTACTTCGCCGACCTGAAGGGTGCTCCGGCGGCCCGTACGACGGTGTACGTCGGGCTCCCGCCCGGGCTCCTCGTCGAGATCGACGCCCTCGCCGTCCTGGACTGAACGAGCGGGCCCGTCATCAGCACGGGCCCGCCCGGTTCGTACCTGCTTCTCACCGCTTTCCTACCGCTTGGCGCAGTACTGCTGCTCCTTGCCGATCGACCGGTACATGCAGTCCGCGTTCTCCAGCAACTGGAGCACCGCGTCCCGGTTGCGCGCGGTTTCCCGGTCGATCACCGAGGCCGGCGGGTAGAAGCCGCCGCCGCCCGCGCCGGTCGGGTACATCTCGAAGGTGTAGGCGAAGATCTTCTGCTCGCCCCACAGCCAGTCGTCGATGGTGCCGTCGGTGATGTAGAGGTCGCTGGACTGCTCGGCCGTGTACCCGTTGCTGGCCGCCATCGCCTTGCCCACCTTGGCGAACGCGTCGTGGTCGTCCTGCGTCATGCCCGACGCCGTGTCGTTGTACGTCCAGCCGAACGGCCACATCACCAGTTCGCTGTAGGTGTGGAAGTCGATCGCGGCCTTGATGCGTTGCCTGCCGCCGACCACCCGGCTCCGGACGAAGTCGGCGACGACCTTGACCTCGGGTGCCGATTCGGCGGCGCGGCCGCGGTAGGTCTCCGACCCGGTGCTGCCGGAGGAGCCGCCACAGCAGCCCCACTTGTAGTTCCAGTTGCGGTTGAGGTCGGTGCCGACGTTCGAGGAACCGGAGTTGGGCTGCCGGTTCTTGCGCCAGTTGCGGTAGGTGCCCGTGGCGATGTCGTATTCGCCACCGTCGGGGTTGACATCGGGGACGATCCAGATCACCCGCTCGTCGACCATCTTGGTCACCCGGGGGTCGGAGCCGTAACCCTTGCCGAACTCGTTGAGCAGGTAGAGGGCCATCTCGACGGTCAGGTGCTCGCGTGCGTGCTGGTGAGCGGTGAAGAGGACCTCCGGCTTGGCGCTGTCGGGCTTGACACCGGAGCTGATCCGGACGGCGACGATGTCGCGCCCCTCGTGGCTCTTGCCGATGACCCGCTTGCTCATGATCGAGGGGTGGGCGGCGACTCCGGCGTCGATCTCCGCCATGGCCTCGCGGTAGTTGTGGTACTTCGCGTCACGGGACGGGAAGTCGTGTGGAACGGGCCGTTCGCCCGCGGTGCGGTCCGGCGGGGCGGGCAGTTCGGTCACCCGGTGGCCGAGGGCGCGGACGCGTTCGGCCTGGGCCGGGCGGGCCGTGATGACGACGGTGTTCCCGTGGACGGCGTCGATGGACGCGCCGGTCGCGGCGACGGCGGTGCGCTGGGCGGCGGTGTGCGGCCCTCTGACCTCGTACGAGTGGGCCGCGTCGGCCGTACGGACCGGGCGGTCGGCGCCGTCCGGTGAGGAGATGGCGGGTGCGGCCAGGGCGAGGGAGGAGAGGGACAGGACGGTGGCGAGGGCGGCTGCCCGGCCGCCGGAGGAACGCGGTCGCATGACGGCCTCCTGGAGGGTCCGGTGTGTGCGACGGGTGGGGGGTGTGGCCGGGGTGCCTCGCCAGTGTCAAGAGAATGACATGAGCAGGTCAAGGACTGAGGTGCGAGGGGTTCCGGCCAACTTCGGTGTCACTCCGGCCCGATTGATTGCGCGTGACCTCAAGGCCACCAACAATGCACATGCCAAATCGGAACGCTTTCCGTCCGGAGAGGACCACCCCCCATGAGACGACCTCTCGTCGGCGTACTCACCACCCTGCTGCTCGGCGGCGCGGCCGTGACCGGCGTCGGCGCCGCCCCCGCGAGCGCCACGCCGCAGACGGCCGACGCCCCACGGGGCTCCGCGCCGCAGACCGAGGCCAAGGCCAAGCCGAAGGCCGTCGACTTCGCGGGCACCGTCGCCCTCAGCAACTGTTCGGGCTCGCTGATACGCCTCCCGAACTCGGCCGACAACGACCCCGGCCTCGTGCTCACCAACGGGCACTGCCTGGAGACCGGCATGCCGGGCCCGGGCGACGTCATCGTCAACAAGGCGTCGTCCCGCACCTTCACGCTGCTCAACTCCACCGCCGGCAAGGCCGCCACGCTCCGGGCGAGCAAGATCGCCTACGCGACGATGACCGACACCGACGTCACCCTCTACCAGCTCACCACCAGCTACGCGCAGATCAAGAAGAGCTACGGGATCGACGCCCTCAAGCTCTCCGCCGACCACCCCGTCACCGGCACGCCGATCAAGGTCGTCTCGGGCTACTGGAAGCGGATCTACTCCTGCAACGTGGACGGATTCGTCCACGAGCTCCGCGAGGGCGACTGGACCTGGAAGGACTCGCTGCGCTACACGTCCTCCTGCAACACCATCGGGGGGACCTCCGGTTCGCCGGTCATCGACGTGAACACCGGCAAGGTGATCGCCGTCAACAACACCGGGAACGAGAACGGCGAGCGCTGCACGATGAACAACCCGTGCGAGGTGGACGAGAACGGCAAGGTCACCGTCCGGCGCGGCATCAACTACGCCGAGCAGACGTACGGCATCGCCAAGTGCGTGACCACCGGCAACCGGATCGACCTGAGCCTGCCGGGCTGCGCGCTGCCCAAGCCGTAGGGGCGGCGCCGGTGTGGGACGGGGTTCCGCCGGATCTTCCGGCGGGCCCCGTCCCGGTACGCCGAGGGGCCGCCGGCTACGGCAGGCCGTGGACGTGCGGTCCGACCGCGTTGGACCAGGCGTTGCCGTTGCTCGCGTCCCAGTTCGTCGACCAGGTCATCGCGCCCCGGATGCCCGGGTAGGTCTTCGCGGGTTTGAACGAGCCGCAGCCGGTGCCCTTGGCCAGGCAGTCCAGGGCGCTGTTCACCACGGACGGCGCCACATAGCCGCTGCCGGCGCCGCGCGGGGACGCCGGCAGGCCGAGGCCGACCTGCGAGGGCGCGAGCCCGCCCTCCAGCTGGATGCAGGCCAGAGCGGTCAGGAAGTCGACGGATCCCTGGGAGTACACCTTGCCGTCACAGCCCAGCATGGAACCGCTGTTGTAGAACTGGGTGTTGACGACCGTCAGGATGTCCTTGATGTTCAGCGCCGTCTTGAAGTAGCCCGCCGACGTCGACTGCATGTCGAGCGTCTGCGGCGCCATGGTGATCACGAGCTTGTCGCCGGCCTTCGCCGACAGGGCGCGCAGGGCCTGCGTCATGTACGTCGGGTCGATCCCGTTCTCCAGGTCGATGTCGACGCCGTCGAAGCCGTACTTCCGCATCAGTTTGTACACGCTGTCCGCGAAGTTGGCCGCGGACGCGGCGTCGTTGACGCGCACGCTGCCGCGCTCGCCGCCGACGGAGATCACCACCGACTTGCCGGCCGCCTGCTTGGCCGCGATGTCGGCCCTGAAGTCCGCCTCCGCGTACCGCAGGCCGGGGTCGAGGGTGAAGTCCACGGCGCCCGGTGTGGAGGTGGCGTCGGCGAACGCGACGGCGATGATGTCGTACTGGGACTGCACGTCGCTGATCCGCTGGACCTTGGCGCCGTTGTCGAAGTTCTGCCAGTAGCCCGTCACCGCGTGCTTGGGCACCGTGGGCTGCTGCCCGCCGGCCGCCGCCGTCGTGACGGTGATCTCCGCGGAGCGGGGCGATTCGCCTGCCGCGTTGAGCGCCGTGACCTGGAAACGGTACGTCGTGGAGGGTGTCAGTCCGGTGACGGTGGCCGAGGCGCCGGTGGCCGACTGGGCCTTCGTCCCGTCGCGGTAGACCTGGTAGCCGGTGGCGCCGGTGACCGGAGTCCAGGAGAGGTCCACGGACGAGGAGGTGGTCCGGCCGGCCGTCAGCCCGCCGGGGGTGGCCGGCACCGGGTCGCCGGGGTCGCCCGGGTCGGTGCCGCCGGGGCCCGTGAGGGTGATGTCGTCGGCGAGGTAGGCGCTCTGGCCGTACCACCCATGCGTGTAGACGGTCACGGAGGTGGTGTCGGGGCCGGTGGTGAAGGAAGTGGTGAGTTCCTTCCAGTCCGACCCCGAGCCCGGCGTCCAGGTGGAGACGTCGGTGGTGCCGGTGCCGCTCGCGCCCAGGTAGACGTACGAGCCCTGCACCCAGGCGCTCAGCCGGTAGGCGGAACCGGGCTTGACGGCGACGGTCTGCGCACAGCGGGCGTTGTCGAGCCCGCTCGGCGCGGCTTTGAGGGCGGCGGTGCCGGAGTGAGCCGGGGTGCCGGTGGTGCCGCTGTCGCCGGAGCAGGACCAGGGGGACAGGCCGTTCTCGAAGCCGGCGTTCTTGAGGAGGTTGGGGTCGGCTTTGGCGGGGGCCGGCGTCGGCTTCTCCGCTTGTACGGCGGGTGTGGTCGGCGCGGCGAGCGCGGGCCCGGCTCCGGTGACGGCAGCGCCTCCGGTGACCAGGGCGAGCGCGGTGAACAGGGCGCGGACACGACGGGTTCGGCCGCGTTCCCCTCGGAATCGGAAGGTGCCGGATTTTCCGCGGGTACAGCCGGGGTGTGTGTCATGACACGGGCGATCCACTACTGCCTCCGGTGGGGGGAGAGTTGAAACGGGGAGTGGGGGGTATCGCTGTGAAGGAGGGTGGCCACCGCCTGGAGCGTGAGGATGGTTCAGACCAATCCATCCGTCAAGGGGCGGCGCGGAGTGGTACCTGTGGGTGGTGTCGGCCTGCTAGTGGTCGGTCGGTCTGCGTGTGGAGTGACACCGGCGCCGGGCAAGGCTTGTTCATGGCCCCGACGGGCTTCCTTGGCAGGAGGGACGGGCCGTCTCCCGTACGGAGAGGGGCCGCCCCCATGAACCGGAGAGGACGGGCAGGGCCCGGAGGCGGCCGGTTCGGAGGAACTGTTCCGAGCCGCCTCGTTCGTGGATAAAGTGCGGGACGCCGACGTGTGCGGGGCGCCGGCGCCGAGCAGAGTCGAGCCATGGCCTCCGGGGCGCCCGAGGCCGCAGCGGACGGGGATTCGGACGTGCCGATTGCGATAGCCGTCACCAGCCCCGACCTGGTGCTGCCCGCCCCCGACGGCCCGGCCCCGGTCGCGGCCGTCCTCCAGCCGCCCGAGGCGCAGCCGCTGGAAACCGCGGTGGCCCAGACGTCCGTCCTGCTCGACCAGTGCGGCCACTTGGTCGTCGTCCACTCCGACGCGCTGCCCGCCGCCTACGTCCGTCGGCTGCACACCGTCCGCGCGGTTCTGGAGAGCGACCGGATCGCCCTGCTGTCCGTCGCCCTGCCGCCGCTGGCGGTCGGCGTCCTGGCCCGTCAGTTACGCCAGTTGTCCGTCTCCGACCTCGGCCCCGGGGTGCTGGCATCCGCCACCCGCCTGCTCGCCCACTACATCTACGCGGGTGCCCAACTGGCCAGCGTGGCGCGCTTCGACAGGGTGCCGGTGGGGCTCGGCCCGCATCTCACCTCGCTGCTGCCCGGCGTCCGTTTCGGCGTCCTCGTCAATCCCGCGCCCCGCCTCGTCCGCCCTGGCGGTGACGACGTTCCCGGGCCCGCGTACCCGACCCGGCTGACCGTGGCCCGCGACGGCCCCCGCCGGGCGGAGGACTGGGTCACGGACGTCCTCGCTCCGGAGTGGCGGGTCGAAGGGGTGCAGGAGGTGTCACCGCTGCCCGCGGAGTCCGTCGGCTGGTGGGGGACCCGCCGGGCCGTCGAGTTCGCCGCCGCCATCCCCGACCCGTCGATCCTCTACCAGCTGATCGCCTCCGTCCGGCGGGAGGAATGCCGGTGGTGCGGGCTCGAACTCATCGGCGATCGGTGCGGGTTCTGCGCGGTCGGCGTGGGGGCCGCGGCATGAGAGGTGGGCTCGGGAGGAGGGGGCGGGCGTGTCGGGGCGTCGCTCCGGTCGCCCTGATCACGTCGGTCACTCCGGCCGCGACAGTCACCGCGGCCACTACCACCCCCGCCTGCTCACCGATCATCTCCGCCCCCGCCGCCGCCCGCCGTAGGAGTGCCCGGCGCACCACCGGACCGGCCCCATGGGACGGCGGGCCGACGACGTACCCCAACCGAGCCCCAGTGAGGTCCGCCGCACCATGAACTCACGCCAGCGACGCGGGATCATCCTGCTGCTCCTGTCGGTCCTCTGTGCCGTGGGAGCGGCGGCCGGCGTCTACGCGGTCGTCGAGGACGCCGAGTCGAAGGTCGGCCCGGAGGTCACCGCATACCGGCTGCGGTCCGACGTCGCGGCCTACCGGGCACTGGACGAGGGACAGTTCGAGAGGGTGTCGATGCCCAGACGCTGGCTTCCCGACACCGCGGTGACGGACCTCGCGGAGGTGCGCGGCAAGATCGCCGTCACCCCGCTCCGCAAGGGGTCCCTGCTGCAGAGCGACATGATCGTCAACCGGCCGGCGCTCGCCGCCGGGCAGCAGGAGATCGCCATCATGATCGACGCGGCGACCGGGGTGGCCGGGAAGATCACGCCGGGGTCGAAGGTGAACATCTACGCCACTTTCGACGGCAGGGGCGGCACCCTCGGCGGTGCCGGCGGTTCGGCCAAGGACGCCAAGGACGCGAACCCCCAGCCGGTCTCGAAGATCATCGTCAGTGGCGCCCGGGTCATCGAGGTCGGCAGGCTCACCCCGCTCGACGGCCGGAGCGGCGGGCGTTCGGGCGCGTCCGGCACCAGGCAGGCGGGCGAGGCCGTGCCGATCACCTTCGCCCTGGACACGAAGGACGCGCAACGCGTCGCGTACGCCGAGTCGTTCGCGACCCACGTACGGCTGGCCCTGGTGGCGCCGGGCGACGACACCGGCGTCAGCGGGTCCGACCGCACGTACACCCTCGACGGCGACAAGTAGACGGGGGACGTTCCCGGTGACCATCCGCATCCTCCCCGCCCTGGCGGACCCGGAGACCGCCCGTGCCGTCGGCGGACTCCTCGCCCAGCTGCCGGGCGTCGAGCCGCTGCGTACCGTCGGCGACTCGACGGCACTGCTCGACGCCCTCTCCGTCCTGGGAGCCACCTCGGTCTCCGGTCTCCCCGAAGTCGTGCTCGTGCACGAGGGGCTGGGGCCCGCCCCCGCCCTCGAAGTCGTCCGGGAGGTGGCCCTCCGCTTCCCCGCCACCGGTGTCGTCCTGCTCTCAGCCGAGGCCGGGCCCGCCCTGTACGCCGCCGCCATGGACTGCGGCGCCCGCGGCCTCGCCGCGCTCCCGCCCTCGTACGACGAACTCGGGGCCCGTGTCCAGGCCGCCGCGCACTGGGCCACCGGGGTCCGCCGCCACCTGGACGCGGGCCCGGGCGGCGCGAAGGGCGGCGGACCGGGCGCGGCCGACGGGCGTCTCGTCGCCGTCGTCGGCGCGAAGGGCGGCGTCGGCACGACCGTCGTGGCCGTCCAACTGGCGCTCGCCGCCCGGTCCGCCGGCCACGAGGTGGTCCTCGTCGACATGGACCTCCAGTCCGGCGACGTCGCCTCCTACCTGGACGTCCGCTTCCGGCGGTCCGTCGCCGACCTCGCCGGCATCAGCGACATCTCGCCTCGCGTGCTCCAGGACGCCGTCTTTCCGCACCCCACCGGGCTCGGCCTGCTCCTCGCCCCGGCCGAGGGCGAACGCGGCGAGGAGATAGGCGATCCGGCCTCCCGCCAGATCACGGCGGCCCTTCGCCGCCGGTACCCGCTCGTCGTCGCCGACTGCGGCACGCAGATCACGGCGGCGGGCGCGGCCGTCATCGAGACGGCAGACCTCGCCCTGCTGGTCACCACCCCCGACGTGGTCTCCGTGCGGGCCGCCAAACGCATGGTCCGGCTGTGGGACCGGCTTCAGATCCGCAAGGCGGAGGACACCATGACCGTCGTCAACCGGCACACGCGCTCGGCCGAGGTGCAGCCGGCACTCATCGCCCGGACCACGGGGACCCGGGTGGCCGGAACCGTCGTCCCCGCCGCGTACAAGGAACTGCGGGCGGCCGTCGACTCCGGCCGGATGCAGGACCTGGACGCCCGGTCGAGCGTCCGGCAGGCGTTGTGGACGCTCGCCGGGGAGCTGGGACTGGCGGGCCCGGCGCAGGGCGCCCGGCCCGCCGACGGCCGGCGCCGGCATCGGGCCATCGGCCCCGGGGGACCAGGTGGTTCCGGGCGGACCGGGGCTGTGACGGGTGGTTCGGGAGCGGTGGGCGGTGACGGGGGAACGGGTGGTGCCGAGGCGAC
>NZ_JBPQTX010000035.1:0-36199 GCF_051386555.1 Streptomyces sp. URMC 126 | reverse complement strand
GTTTTGGGGACGTCGGGGGCACTGGTGGCATCGGGGGCGTCGGGGGCCTTGGAGGCGTCAGGGATTCCGTCAGGCATGGCGCCAACCCTACGAACCCGTCCTGATGACCCGTCAACCAGGTTCCGTCCGACCTGACTTCGCGGGAGCGAGGCACCGTTCGCGCCGTCGAGCGTCCGGCAGCCGACCGGGCGACGACCGGCCGTCATCGTCCGGGAGACTTCGCGGCCGGCGGGAACGGCGACCGCGACACTGGGTTCTGTTTCGCACGAAGCGCGGGACGAAGCGGGGGTGCAGGGCGCACGGTCGGCGGCTCTCGGCCGGTCGAGTACACGGTCCTCGCCTTTACGGCGACCGCACTGTCTCGCGGCCCTGGCGGGGGCCTCCGGCACCGCGATTCACCGGTACGCCCGGCAGGTCACCACGGGCAATACCAGTGACCAGCCTCTCCCCGGGCCGACTCGCCTGTACCGTCGGACACGTCTCCGGAGGCATCAGCCGGAGCAAGTTCGCGGTGTGCGCGGGGGGATGCAGGCATGGAGATCGAACTGGCGGCCGCCGTGGCCGCGTTGCGGGACGAGCTGACCGAGGCCGCCGCCTCCGGCAGCGGGCAGGAGATCAGGTTCCGCGTGGGGCCCATCGAGCTGGAGTTCGCCGTCGAGATCCGTCAGGACGTCAGGGCGAAGGCGGGGTTCCGGGTCTGGGTGGTCTCCGGTGACGGCGAGGCGGGAGCGGTCCGGGGCCGGACGCACCGGGTCAAGGTGGCCCTGACGCCGGAGGGTCTCGACGGGGACGTCCTGATCCACAGGAGGCGGCTGACGGAGCCGGGGCCGGGCGACGTGTCCGGCCGCATCGGGAACTGACGCGGCCGGGAACGGGACCGAGGGCACGACCGGGGCGAAAGGCATGGCCGGCCCGGCTGCGGGCGCGGTGAGGACGTACGGGGGGCGGCGGCACGGTGAGCGATGACCTGATGGTCGGGGTGGACGGGCCCGAGGACACGGGGTCGGGGTACGTCATAGCCCCCGGCCTCGTCCTCACCTCGGCGCACGTCGTGCCGGCGGTGGGCGGGGCGGTGACGTTCTTCCACCCCGGCGAGGAGGGGCAGTACGCCGCGACGGTGGCCTGGCGGGGCACGCCCGGAGGATGCGACGACGCGGCCCTGCTGCGCTTCGATCACGAGCATCCGGACGCGGAGGGAGCACCGCGGCCGGTCGCGCCGGCCCGGTGGGGGCGGCTCGTCACCCACCGGCCCGCGACCGACTGCGAGGCCTGGGGCCTGCCGGCCGCCGTCCAGCGGAAGATCCGTGCGCCGGAGATCCTGCACGTGACCGGAACCGTCAACCGGGCGGACCGCTCCGTCGCCGACCGCCATCTCATGCGCCTGACGGAGCGGGTCGTCCCGTGCACCGACGCGTCCGGGCGGAAGATCTCGCCCTGGGCCGGCCTCTCGGGCGCGGCCGTGTTCTGCGACGGGCTGCTCACCGGGGTGGTCGGCACGGACTTCGGCGGTTTCGAGCACACCCGGCTGGAATTGGCGCCTGCCTACGTCCTGCTCCACGACGACGACTTCCGCCGGGTCCTGGCGGAGCACGGGGTGGCGACCGCGGCGGAACCGGCGGAGTGGGCCGGGCGGACGTCCGGCATCGACGACCGCCTCGCGACACCGGACCCGCCGGCCTCACCCGCCGCGCTGCTGGAGGCCTGCCACGCCGTCGTCCCCTTCCGCGGTCGCGAGGAGTTGCTCGCGGAGTTACTGCGCTGGTGCGAGCGGCGCGGCCCCGGCGTACGTCTGGTACACGGGCCGGGAGGGCAGGGCAAGACGCGGCTCGCCCTCGAACTCACGGCCCGGCTGGCCGGCGGGCGCACGGCGGTGGTGTGGCCGAAGGCCGACGCGCAGGCCGAGGCACTGGCGGCGCTCGCCGACACGGCCGTTCCGCTGCTGGTCGTCCTCGACTTCGCCGAGACCCGTGTCGAGCAGCTGACCGCCCTGCTCGCGACGGTCGCCGCGCACCCCGTCCAGGAGCCGTTCAAGGTGCTGCTGCTCGCCCGGCACGCCGACGACGACTGGTGGCAGCCGGCACGGCGGGCGAACAGCGGCACCCGGGACCTTCTCGACGGCCTGGCCTGCGCTCCGCTGCCGCCGCTGGAACCATGCCCCGAAGACCGTGCCGAGGCCTACCTGGCCGCCGTGGGGCACCTGGCTCACGCCCTGACGACGGTGGGCGGGCAGGAGCACCACGCGTGGCCGGAGGTGGCCGCCGCGGTGACGGGTGCCGTACGGCGCGAGCCCGGCCGGCTGGCCGGCCCCGGCCTGGACCGGGCCCTCACCCTGCACATGACCGCGCTGGCCGACCTCCTGGACGAAGCCGTCCGCACCGCCGCGGCCCGCCCGGGGGCCGCGCCGGAGCCGGCCCCAGCGGCCGGTGCCGAGACCGTACGCGTGGAGCAGCGGCTGCTCGATCACGAGTCCGGGTACTGGGCGAGGGCCGCCCTGCGGTACCTGCCCCCGGACCTGGACGAGGAGACCCGCGGGGACGCCCTCGCCGCGGCCTTCCTGTGCGTCCCCGACACCCGCCGCCAGGCGGAGGCCCTGCTCGGCCGCCTCTCCTACCTCAGCGACCGCGGACGCGCGTGCCACCGGGCCCTCACCCGCTGGATCGCCGCGCTCTACCCGCCCCGCGACGGCAGGGCGTGGGGCTCCCTGCGGCCGGACCGGCTGGCCGAGTACTTCGTGGGACGGCGGCTGACCGAGAACCCCGACCTGGCATCGGACCTGCTCGGCGGCGCGACGGCGGCGGACGGCCGCGCGCCGTACGACCTCACGGACGCCCAGAACGCGCGGCTCCTCACCGTCTACGCCCGGGCCGCCGCCCACCCCGCCCACCGCGACGCCCTCGACGCACCCCTCACGGAGCTGTGCGTGCGCCGGCGTGACGTGCTGACCGGTCCCGCCGTCGACGTCGCCACGCGGGTCGAGCGGCCGGGCCCGCTGGTGGCGGCTCTGGAGCGGCTGGCCGGCGGGGTGGGCGCCACGCCGGAGGAGTTGCTGGAGCTGGCCGATCGCCTGCCGCGGCCGACGCACGCCCTGGGGTCGCCGGCCGCGAAGGTGACCGAGCGGCTCGTGGAGATCCACCGCGAATGGGCCCGCGAGGACGCCGCCCGGCTGCCCGGCCTGGCCCTGATGCTGCGCCGGCTGACCGGCCGCCTCGGTGACGTGGGGCGGAAGCGGGAGGCGTACGCGGCCACCGAGGAGGCCGTCGTGCTGTACCGGCGGCTCGCGCGGGAGGATCCGGCCGCCTACCGGCCCGATCTGGCCGCCGTCCTGCACAACCTGTCGCTGACGGCCCGTGCTCTGGGCCGGCTGCGGGAGGCCCTGGCGGCAGCGGAGGAGGCCGTCGGCCTCTACCGCGAGCTGCGACTCGCCCGGCCGGACGCGGACGAGTTCCGGTCCGGCCTGGCGCACGGCCTGGGCGCGCTCGCCCAGGCCGAGGGCGAACTGGGCCGCCCCGAGACGGCGATGACGGCGATGGACGAGGAGGTCGGTCTCCGGCGCGGCCTGGTCGCGGAGCACGGCGACGACGCCCTGCCGGAGCTCGCCGCGGCCCTGAACAACCGGGCCGTCTGGCTGACGGAGTGCGGACGCGTCGAGGAGGCGCTGTCGGCGAGCGCGGAGGCCGTCGCCCACTACCGGTCCCTGGCCGAGCGCCGCCCGGACGCCTTCCGCAACGGCGTCGCCCGCAGCCTGGGCACCCACTCCACCGGCCTGCACCTCGTCGGCAGGACGCGGGCCGCGCTGGAGGCGGCCCAGGAGGCCGTCGACATCCGGAGCGGACTGGCCGCCGAACGTCCTGAGACCTACCTCGCCGACCTCGCGCTCAGCGTGCACTCCCTCGCCCTCGACCTGGCCGGGGCGGGACGGCGGGACGAGGCCCTGGCGCGGGCCGAAGAGGCCGTGGGCCTCTACCGGCAGCTGGCGGAGCGGGAGCCCGCCGGGTTCGGGCACCGGCTGGCCAACTCCCTCAATTCCTACGCCCACCGGCTGAACGACGTGGGGCGGCCGGCAGACGCGCTGGCGGCGGCCCGGGAAGCGGTCGGCCGCTACCGGCCGTTGTTCGCGGCGGAGCCCGGGGCGTTCGGGGCGGATCTCGCCATGAGCCTGGACACGCTGGCCACCCAGCTGGAGGAGACCGGGGATCCGGAGGAGGCCGTACGGGCCGGCGAGGAGTCGGTCGGCCTGTACCGCGCGCTCGTCGAGCGGCGCCCCGACGCCCCGCTCGACGACCTGGCCTCCGCCCTGCACAACCTCTCCCGCCGGCTGCTCGCCGTGGGAAGACCGGACGAGGCCCTGGCGGCGCTGGACGAAGTCGTCCGCCTCCACCGCCGCCCGGCGGTGCCGGACACGGCCGACCGGGCGCGGGCCGCGCTGGCGGACGCCCTGCTGGCCCGGGCGCACTGCCTGAACGACGCGGGGCGGACGGCGGACGCCGTGGCGGCGGCGGCCGAGGCGGTGGAGCTGTACCGCGCCCTCGTACGGCGGGACGCGGAAGCCCACACCCGCGGGTTCGCCACGGCGCTGTCCGGCCTCTGGCTCCTGCGGTCCGGGGCCGGGCAGGCGGCGGAGGCACTGGCTGTGCTGGAGGAGTCCATCGAGGTCGGCGGCCGTCTGTTGCGACAGGACGCCGGTGCCGGCCCGGCGCACGGCGACGAGTTGTTCGTGCTCGGCACGCAACTGGCCGCGGCGGGCCGCCCGGACGACGCGGCGGACGTCCTGCGCCGGGCCGTCACCGCCCTCCGGCCACCGTCCGGGAACGGCTCCGCCGACCCTCATCCCCGGCTGCTCCCGGCCCTGTCCTCCCTGGTGACGTCCCTGATCGCGGCGGGACGCCGCGCCGAGGCGCTGCCCGTCGCCGAGGAGGTGACCGGCCTGCTCGACGGCCTCGCGCGGCCGGACGGCGCCGGCCGGGGCTCGCTGGCGTACGCGCTGTGGGTCCTCGGCTGCCTCCGGCACAACGCCGGCCGGCGGGACGCCGAGGAGACCCTGCGCCGGGCCGTCGCCGTCGCGGACGCCCTGCCTGCCGCCGGCGAACGCTACGTCGTCCGCGCCCTGGCCCGTTCGGGGCTGGGCGTGCACCTGGTGGAGGGGGGCAGGGCGGCCGAGGGTCTGCCGTACGCCCGGGAGGCCGTCGCCACCGCGCGCGGCCTGGCGGGCGCGGATCCCGCCCACGGGAGGTTGCAGGCCCTGACGCTGGTCGACCTCGGCCGCCTCCTGGCACTGGTCCCGTCGGCGCACGACGAGGCCTTCGACGTCTCGGCGGAGGCCCTGGCCGTGTCCGAACGGGCGGCGGCGGCCGACGCCTCGGCCGGCGAACCGCTCCTGGTCTGGGCCCGGGCCCACCACGGCCTGCGGCTGAGCGAGGCCGGACGGCACCCGGAGGCCCTGGACCTCACCGCCCGGGCGGTCTCCCTGAGCCGCACCCTGGCCGCCCGCCACCACGCGGCCCACCGCGACCACCTCGCCTTCGCGCTCTTCGCGTACGCCAGGACCCGGCTGCTCGCGAACGCCTTCCGGGAGGAGGCGAAGGCCGCCGCCACCGAAGCGGCCACCCTGTGGCAGGCCCTCGCCGAGACCGAGCCGGGGCTCACCGCGCCGTACTTGGGCGCGGTGACGGACACTCGGGCACGCCTGGCCGCCTCGCCGGCTCTGGGTGAGGGGGCGGGCGAGCGGTGATGGTGAGGCGGGTGAGTCTGGGGAGGCTGGGGAGGCCGTCCTCCCTCCCCCGGCCGCAGATCACGGCTCGTCGCCCCGAGCCCCTGCTCCGGCAGCGCCGTCCGCGGGTACACCGCGTCGCGCGCCTGATCCCGGCAGCGGCCGTTGAGGGCGATCCGTCGCAGGAGCCCGGGCTGTCTCGTCGAGCCTGGGCAGGGGGCGAGGACGAGGGTGCCGGGCCGGGCGTGCGGAGTCAGGGTCGCCGGGTCGGCCCGGCGGGCGGGGCAATAGGGCGCGCCGCCGGTCTCGCCGCTGTTTCGCGGACCGGTGCGCCGACTGTGGACGTCGTGGCTCTGAGGCACGCGGGGCGGCCGAAGCCGACGGGAAATGCGGCGCGTCGGTACCACCGCATGGCGGCGGTCCCCCGTTCACCAGCGGCTCGCGACGGTGACCGGCGTACCCAGGTACTACTCATCCGCAGTCGAGTACCTGCGCCCACGCGGGCCGTGGCACCGCCCTCCTACGTTTGTGATCATGAGCGCTGTTCCGAGGAGTCGCCCCGCCCGCCTGGCCCTGTGGTCCGCCGGCGGTCTGCTCGCCGTCGGCGCGATCGGCGGCTCGTACGTGGCCGGCCTTCGACTGTGGAACGGCACACCGTACCCTCCGGCAGACCCCGACCGAATCGCCGTACGGCTCAAGGCGCAGGCGCAACGGGTGTACGACGAGGCGGCTCTGCCGCGGACCCCCGAGGCGCCCTCCCGGGTGGGCACGAGCGCCTGCGACTACCGCGGGCTGCGGTCCATTGCCCATATCGACCAAGGCCGCCGGGACGTACGCCGCTTCGAACTGTCGTGGCGCGTCACGGATGTTCCGGAGGCCACGGCCCGGTCCGCCGAGGAGCGCACCCGTCGTCGCCTGGAACGCCAGGGATGGAAGCTGACGCTGCAAGACGTCTCCGACCACGGGTTTTGGTTCGAGCAGCCCGTGAGCGGAGACACGATCGACGTGGACTGGTACCGGTCCACGGGAACCTACGCCGTGACCGCCTACGCCCCCTGCGGCAAGGTGCCGGACGGCTTCGACGAATACGCCTGGGCCGGGGCCGGCTGGTCGCCCGAGTAGGCTCCGAGCACTCGGCCGGCGGTGCGGCCGCCGGCCGGAGCTTGTCGGCCGGAGCTGTCGGCCGGAGTTGTCGGCCGGAGTTGTCGGCCGGAAGGCCACGGCTCCCGACGGCCGCGAGCATGCCGTCGCTCGGCAGGTCTCAAGCGCCGTGCATCCGCAGTGGCCGCGTCGGCCCCGGGCGTGAAGCCGAGGGCCGGGCCGGTCGCGGGGACGCACTGACCGACGCGCTTGCTTCAGTGCTTCGACCGCAGCCGGGCGCTTCGGCTTCAGCGGATGGACCGCCGATTCCTCATCGGGCTCTCGGACCAGTTCCTCCGGCAACTCCCTTGCCCGCGCCGGGCTTCAGCTTCACCGCCGGGCGGAACCAGCGCGGACGGCACGATGCCGGCAGCCCTCCCGGCCTCCTCACCTGGGCGCCGCGCGCCGCACCGGTCGAGCGGCGAGGTGCGTTCGGCAGCCCTGCGTCGCGACGGCTCCCGGTAGGGTCTGATGTGATGCGCCGGACGGAGATCGTGAGGGACTCGCGGCCATGGGGGGGTGGGTAGGAAAGTCCCCGGCATGGGCTCGGGACCGGATGGATATCCGTGCCCCCGCCCCCCACCGCCGCCGTCCGGTCGTTGCAGTGGGTCCCTTCAGCCGCCGCGGCGTACCCGGGCCGCCTTCCGGGCCTCGGCCATCATGCGGGCCTCCCCGGCCTTGCGGGAGGGCTTGCCGCCGCTGCCGCGCGAGGCGCCCTTGCCGGTGCCCAGGCCGCGGAAGGGAACGTTGGTGTTCTTGGCTCGTGGCGCATCGGCGGGCTTGCCGTCGAGCGGAATGCCGGAGGGGGCCTTGGCCCCGGTGATGCGGCTCAGCTCCGCCTCGCCCGAGCGCACCTTGGTGACCGTCGCCTCGACGCCGGCCTCGGCCGTCAGCCGGCTCGTCTCCCGGCGCCCACCGGGCAGCACCAGGGTGACGACGCTGCCCGCCCGACCCGCCCGGGCGGTGCGGCCCGCGCGGTGCAGGTAGTCCTTGGCGTCGGTGGGCGGATCGACGTTGACCACCAGGTCCAGGTCGTCGACGTGCAGACCGCGAGCCGCCACACCGGTCGCCACCAGCGCGGTGATCCGGCCGTCCTTGAACTGCGCGAGAGTCCGTGTGCGCTGCGGCTGCGACTTGCCGCTGTGCAGGGACGCGGCGTGCACACCATTGGCCCGCAGATGCTTGGTGAGCTGGTCGACGGCGTGTTTGGTGTCCAGGAACAGCAGGACACGACCGTCACGGGCCGCGATCTCCGTGATCACGGCGTAGCGGTCGGGGCCGTGGACGACCAGCACGTGGTGTTCCATCGTCGCGACCGGGGCTGCGGACGCGTCGGCCGAGTGGACGACGGGGTCGCGGAGGTAGTGGCCGACCAGATGCTCGACGTCACGGTCCAGCGTGGCCGAGAAGAGCATCCGCTGGCCGCCGGGCCGCACCTGGTCGAGCACGCCGGTGACCTGCGGCAGGAAGCCCATGTCGCACATCTGGTCGGCCTCGTCGAGGACGGTGATCCGGACGCGGCCCAGGGCGCAGGCCTTGCGCTCGACCAGGTCGTGCAGACGTCCCGGGGTGGCGACGACCACCTCGGCGCCGTCGCGCAGCGCGGCAGCCTGCCGGCCGATCGACATGCCGCCGACCACCGTGGCGATCCGCAGCCTGAGCGCGTCCGCGTACGGCGCGAGCGCCTCGGCGACCTGCTGGGCCAGCTCCCGGGTGGGCACCAGCACCAGGGCGAGGGGCTGCTTCGGCTCGGCACGCCGCCCGGCCGTCCGGGCGAGCAGTGGCAGACCGAAAGCAAGCGTCTTGCCCGACCCGGTGCGCCCACGCCCCAGGACGTCCCGCCCCGCCAGGGCGTCGGGCAGCGCGGCCGCCTGGATCGGGAAGGGCTCGCGCACACCGCGCTCGGCGAGTACGCGCAGGACCTCGGCCGGGAGCCCCAGGCCGTCGAACGAGGCCGCCGGGGTCGCCGCGGGAGTCAGGGGCGCGGGCTGGGCAGGGTCGTGGTGCGTGGCGTCGGAGCCCGGATGAATCACGTAATGCCTTCCGCAGGGGAAACGAACCGAGGAAGGCCTGGCAGCGACGGACAGCCGGCCGACAAGAACATTCGGAAAGACCGATCGGACAGACCGAGATGACCGCGAGGACGCGCGCCACCGGCCGCCACGGCCGCTCGAACACACGATGATAACGCACACGACGAGCCCTTCTCCTGGCGCTCCTTCGTCTGGTGGCGGTCGCCTGGGCGCTGCGGTCGTCCCTCGGCACCCGGAGGGTGGGGACTGATCAGCCCCGGCGGCCCGGCGGGCCGGAGCCGGTCCGGGACGGGCAGGCCACCGGGTGGCAGGTCGGCGGGAGGTGCCCGGGGGGCGGTCAGTGGCTGTCCAGCACGCGAGTGGCCGCGATGCGGCCGGCCGGGTCGACGTCGACCTCGGTGGAGGTCGGGCAGCAGAGGGTAGCGACGACGCGGTGGCCCTCCTCGCGACGGGGGGACGGCGTGGTGATCGAAGAAACCCGTGACCGCGGTGCGGGCTGAAGGACCGATGAGGCTAGCGCCCGTCGTCAGCGCCCTCGGCGGCGTGATGGGCCGAGGCCGGTGCGGGGATCCGGGGGTCGTGGGGCAGGAAGGCGCGCGTCGCGGTGCGGGCCCTTGGGGCGGAGACCGCCTCGGCAGAACCTGCCTATCGCCGAAGCGTACGACTGCCCGCCGGAGGCCACCGTCATCGGCGCCGTCGTCCCACCCGGGGACGAGCCTTACAGGGAAAGGCGCACGACCTGATGATGACAACCTGCGTCCGGCTGGTCCGCGCGGGATTGGTCCTTATCCGATAGAGCGGACTACGCGCGCGCCGCGGGCCACCGCAGCCGAATCCGGTCCGCGGGGCTTGAGAGTTCGGGCTCCCAGCCGCGTGCCGTGGCCGCCTCGATCACGTAGGCGCCGCCCACACCGCGGTACTTCCGCAGCGGAACTTCGCACTCCATGGGCGCTCCCGATTTCCTCCTTCCCTTGGGCATCGAGGCTCGCTCCGTCCTGCGGTCCAGGTACCTGTCGACCCGGGCCCGATAAAAGTCGGCGTCGCCTTCATGCCGTAATTCGGGCCAGGTCACAACCCACCCGGGGTAGAGCGGCTCTTTGTTCTCCATCTTCATTCCCACCTTGTTCCCGACGCGTTCGACGGCCCGCTCGGCGCCCGGGATGATCGCGAGGACATCCAGGAAGGGGGCGAAGAAAAGAAACGCGACGACGAAGGCCAAGAGCAGCAACCACCAGAGCGGCAGCACGACCACCGTGGCGACGAACAGCGGCACCAACCGCCGGACCGGACGGGCCGGTACGGCCTGCCGCAGTCCGGAGCCATCGGAGACGAGCGAGGAGTCTTGGTAGGCGTACATGGGCGGCATCATCCCCTGAGGGGCCGGCCGCTCGCGACCATCGGCTGTGAGGGAGCACAGGGATGCGTCCCGACCTGGTCAGCTGAGTACGCGGTCTACTCGTCGTGAGTGAGTAGGCTGCCGAGCACTGGCTTCGTCCCCGTCCGCCCCGATTTGGACATCGCTTCATTTGGTGAGCCGGCGGTAGCCGAGGAGGACTGTGGCCGTGCCGACGAAAGCGAGGAAGTGCTCGGCTTTGCGTTCGTAGCGGCGGTGTAGGCGCCGGCATCCGGCCGGCCAGGACACGGTCCGTCCGACGACCCAGCCGTGCCGGCCCAGTCACCGGGAGGACGCGACGCCCTTGCGGGCGGTGCGGTGGGCGATGCCGCGCTTGCGCATGTCGGCGCCGGAGATGCCCAGCAATAGGGGCAGGCCGTTCCGGTCCGTGATCAGGTGGATCTTCGATCCGCTCTTGCCACGGTCGGTCGGATTCGCTCCGGTCAGTGGCCCCCTCTTGACGCCCGGACGCTGACCGAGTCGATCGCGCACCGCGACCGGTCCAGGTCACCGCGAGCGCCGAGATCATCGAGGATGACGCGGTGGAGCCGGGCTCAGACCCGCTGCCGGCTCCACTGGGCGAACCGCCGGTAGACCGTCTGCCGGCAAGGCCCGAAGACCGGTGGAAGCTGCCGCCAGGCGCAGCGCGACATGACCACAAAGACGATCGCCGCCAAGGCCTCGCGGTCACCCGCCCGCCGACGGCCCCCGCCCTGCGGGCGTATGACCTCTGCCGGAGGCACCACCCGCCGGAACAGTTCCCACAACTCGTCCGGCACCGGCCGCTCAACCAAATCCGCCTTGAGCCGTTCAACGCCCCAAGCGCCAAAAGGAACGATGTCAAGGCGTCGCCAACGGGCATGCCATCCCCCTGGATGCGGCCGGCGGGAAAGACAGGCAGACCGATTCAGGCATCGCGCTTCACGCCACCGATGGTCTTGTCGGTATCGCCCCGACGGCCGGACGTCCAGGCTTCGCCGCGTACCGCGCGAGCGGCTGACTTCGCGGCGGCGTTCGACGCCCCGTCGGCGGACCCGCTCGCGCAGGTCGTCTCGATCGCGGCGGTGGCGGTTCGCCACGCGCGGGGGCGACCGTGCCCCGACGCATGTCCTGGGCCGGGAATGGACGGTGATGACGGAGAGCAGCCGGGCCCTATGCCGCTGCGTCGCCTCGGACAGCGCGGGGAGGGCGGACGGTTCGGCTGTGTCTCGTCAGCGTGCACCGGTCCGGATCCGGGCCCGGTCGGGACGCACTGGTGCGTCATGTCGCAGGGGCCGGCCCGTCCCGAAGGGCGGGCCGGGGCGGGGACCAGCCACATCGTGCAGCGCCGGGCGGCGCGCCCGAGGTAGGCGCCCATCGGGTGTCGGGGCGACGCCTCGCTGCCGCCGCCGGTCCCCGGCGGGTGGGGGGGCCGGCGGCGGCAGGCGGTTCGCGGCGTGGTCAGTCCGGTGTCAGGGGCTCGACCGGTGGGCCGCGGGCGGGGGGACGTCTCAGGACATGAGGTCGTTCACCCGCGGAGCGACGAGACCGAAGAGGTCCCTAACGGTGGTGAGGGCCGCGTTCTGAAGCGTGGCGGCGGGGACGGTGGTGCCGTCGGGAGCCTGGAGCGGCCGGGTGGCGGTGGCCTCGGCGACGACGGTGGGGCGGTAGCCGAGGTGGAAGGCGCCTTGGGCGGTGAACGAAACGCACATGTGGGTCATGAAGCCGGCCAGCACCAAGTCGGGTCCGGCGTCCAGCGTGCGCAGCGTGGCCTCCAGGTCGGTGGCGTGGAAGGCGTTGGGGAATCGCTTGACCACCACCGGCTCTCCCTCCAGGGGAGCGACCTCGTCGCTGATCGCGCCGATGTCGGCCCGGATGTCGTACGGGGTGCCGGGGCCGCCGTCGTTGACCACGTGCACCACCGGGGCGCCCAGGGCCCGGGCGGCGCTCAGCAGCCGGGCGCCGGCGGCCAGGGCGGCCTCGGCGCCGTCGAGGGACATGACGCCGGTGCGGTAGGTGTTCTGGAAGTCGATCATGACCACCGTGGTGTCCCTCAGGTGCGGCAGCCGGTTGTCGAGGCCGCTGACGTCGCGCAGGGTCGTCGAAGCGAGCATGGGAGTACTTCCTCTCAAGTAGGGGTGACGCAAGGGCTGTTCGGGCATGCCGGAGCACGCGGTGGCCCGGGGTGGCGGACGAGGCGCGGGGCCTGCCGACGCCGGGCCGGGGGAAGCAGGGAAGAAGCGCGGGCGGAGGCGCCGGGTCAGGTGGTGCGGAAGCGGCGGCGGTACGCGCCCGGGGTCGTGTTGATCTGCCGGCGGAACGCCCGGTGCAGGGTTTCCACCGAGCGCAGGCCGCAGGCGTGGGCGACCTGCTCCAGGGGCTGGTCGGTGGTCTCCAGCAGGCGGCGGGCGGCCTCCACCCGTGCCGCTTCGACGTAGGCGGCTGGGGTGACGCCCGTCTCCTGGGTGAAGACCCGGGAGAAGTGCCGTTCGCTCAGGCACATCCGTGCCGCCAGGGCGGCCGCCGACAAGTCCTGGTCGAGGTGTTCGCCGATGTGGTGGCGCAGTTCGTCGATCTCCCTGCGGGACGCTGCCGGGCGACTGATCGGCACGCTGAACTGGCTCTGGCCGCCCGGGCGTTTGAGGTAGACGACCAGTTGGCGGGCCACGGCCAGCGCCAGGTCCTCGCCGTGGTCCTCGGCGACCAGGGCGAGCGCCAGGTCCAGGCAGGCGCTGATGCCCGCTCCGGTCCACACCCGGCCGGAACGGACGAAGATCGGGTCCGCGTCGACGTCCACCCTCGGATGGTCCGCGGCGAGCTGCGCCGCGGTGGACCAGTGCGTCGTCGCCTTCCTGCCGTCCAGCAAGCCGGCCACCGCCAGCAGGTGGGCGCCCACGCACACCGAGGCGACGCGCCGCGCGTGGGGAGCCGTGGTCGCGATCCACTCCACGAGGTCCTCGTCGATCCGGGGCCTCGGGCCCTCGCGCCCGGGGTCGACCGCTCCGGGGACGAGCAGCGTGTCCACCGCCGTCCCGACATCGCCCATGCTCAGGTCGGTCACGAGGCGTACCCCCGCCGACGTCGTCACGGCCTCCCCCGCCGGACCGGGACCGGCGAGGCGGACCTCGTACGCGGCACGGTCACGGCTCTCCCGGTTGGCCAGGGCGAACACCTCGGCCGGGCCGGTGACGTCGAGGAGGTCGACGTCGGGAAAGACCGCGATCACAACGCGGTGGTGCGTTTGGGGCATGCCCCCATCCTCCGGGCGGCACCGCCATGGCCGCAATGACGTGCTTCTGTCACATTCGGACATCGGGGCCCGGGTCCGGGTTCGGGCCCGGCACGGTGTGCCCAGGCCCCACCGGGGCAGCGGCGCGTCCGGCCCGGCGGGGACGTCCCGACACGTTCGCCCACCCTCGGGGCTTCCCCGGACCGGCCCATTTCGGCCGCGCCTTTGCCCCCGGCCCTCCACCCGCCGTGGCACGGCCGGCCGCCCTAGGAGGGCACCGCGTTCCCTGGGTCGGGGCCCCGGCAGCATCGATGAACGGACACCCACAACCGTGGGACGTGGAGGTGGTGAGCGGCGCGGCACGTCAGCGCCTGGCCGGCGCCTTGCAGACAGCCCGCGCCGGGAGGGCGCGCCTCGGGGGGCTTCCCGCATTCCGAAGGGATCTACGCGCAGGCGCACCAGACAGGGCGGGCGGCGTTCGACGCCGAACTCTGTGGGGCGCCGTCAGGCGTTGCGCCACCGGGCGCTTCCCCGGCGACCCACGAGCCGCTCGCTGATCAAGGCTGTGCGGCGGTGTTGGGCGAACGAATCCGGGACGCGGGTATGAGCATCGTGCTCGATCGTCAACCGCCCTTGCGGTCACGGAACCCGCGACACCTTTGCCGAGCCGGGCGGCGAAGGCCTGCCGAAAGGCTTTGACCCTACATTTACCTCTTTGTACTGTCTGCGGAGTGAACTCTCTCCTCAAGCCGCTCGGCACGGCCGACGCCCGCGACCTCGCGACCTTGCGCGAAGAAGCCGAACGCGTCGACAGGACGGGTCTGCACGAGGACGAGGAGGATGTCCGCCACGAGCTCACCGACCCCAAGCTGGACTTGGCGCACAACAGCATCGGCCTCTGGCAGGATTCCCGGCTTGTCGCGTACGCGATGGTGTACGAGCCGGAGCGGGTACGGGACATCGCCCGCTTCGGATCCGCCGCAGTCGTCCATCCCGACCGGCGCCGGCAAGGGATCGGTACGCAGCTGGTCGACTGGATGCGCGGCCGGGCGGAGGCGATCCGGGCGGAACGCCATCCCGGAGCGCCGGGAGAACTGCTGATCGACGGGGCGGCCGGCAACGCGGGGCTGGCCGCACTGGCCCGACAGGCCGGGTTCGAGGCCCGCCGGTACTGGTTCAGCATGACGCACGACCTGCGCGCGGAGCGGCTGCCCGCCGCGACGGCGCCGACCGGTCTGCGCCTGGTTCCCTTCGACGCGGCTTTCGACGAAGCGACCCGCCAAGCGCACAACGACGCGTTCCGCGACCACTGGAATCACACCGAGACGGACAGAGTCGACTGGCACACCTGGTTCACCGGGGACCGCTCGTTCCGCGCCGGCCTCTCCGCTCTGCTGCTCGACACCGACGGCCGCGTCGCGGCCTACCTCCTCGCCGACGAATACGTCGCCGACAGCACCGCCACGGGGCAGCGTTCGTGCACCATCGGACACTTGGGCACCCGGCCGGCGCACCGGGGCCGGGGCGCGGCGCGGGCCCTGCTGGCGCACACACTGACTGCGGCCCTGCGCCAGGGGTACGACAAGGCGGAGCTGATCGTGGACTCCGCCAATCCGACCGGGGCGCTGGAGCTCTACGAGCGGACGGGTTTTGTGACCGAGCGGGAGTTCGTGACGTACGGCCGGCCGCTAGCCTGAGAGAGTGAGTGCGGAACCACGCGCGCAGCACGAAACCCAGCCCCTCCAGATCGAAGACGAGGCTCCCGTCCAGCGCCTCCGCGCGGGAGCCGGACGGTGGTGCTTCCCGCCCTGAAGGGCCCGTCGACTCAGAGTCGTACGTCTGCCCGATCACGGGGAGCGGTGCGCTGTCCGACACACGGCGACCGCGCGTTCGCAGGCGGGACACGTTGACTCGGCATCCCACCGCGAGCGGCCGTCCACGCGGGCCTGGACAGTGCAGCGCGCCGGCTCCGCCCCACAGTCCTGACGCACCGCGGAGTACCCGACGCTTGCGAAAACGGCCCGCTCCATCACCCACCCCGAATAGGGAAGGGGCCGAACGACAAGGCCAAGGTCCGGGCGCGTCCGTGTGACTCCGCTGGTATGACTGACGCATGCAGGAAGAGATCGCGCAGTCCGCCGTCGACACATTCATCTCCGCCTTCAACACCTCGGAAGACCGCTACGTGACCGGTCTGCTGGCCCAAGCGCTGACCTCCGATGTGATTCTCTGGGGTCCCTTGGGACGGAGCGAGGGAATCGAGGCGGTCGAACGCTTCGTCCTGGACATCCGGCGTCACCCGGCCGGAGCCGGCACCATGGTGCGCTCCTCGGAAGTGGACATGCCGGACGAATGGGCCCGCTACCAATGGCGGTTCACCACACCGGGTGACGGCCCCCGCCTGACGGGAACGGACGTCGTCCATTTCCGGCGCGACCTCATCGACCAGATCATCGTTTTCGCCGGAGACGTCCGGGGGGTCGGCTGAACGCGGTCTCGGTCATGCGGCGTCCATCGGGCCGGGCCGAGCGGGGTGAACGGCCCGGCCCGCTCCGCGTGTCAGAGGATGGGCTGCGATGCCTCAAGGCGGGCTACGGCCTTGCGGCACGCGGCGGTGAAGTCCCAGAAGGCCGTCGTGGTGCTGGTGGGGCGGCCGGCCCGGGTGAAGTCGCCGAACATGCTCTTGCGGAGTTCGGTGGTCAGCTCCAGCTGGCCGCCCATGCCGAGCATCGTCCGGTTGCACGGGTTCTTCTCATGGTCGCCGTTGAGTTCGGGGAAGTCCGCTCCGTCGACGGTCAGGAAGCCCGCGCGCTTCAGTTCCTCGGTGAGGTACCGCCGGAAGGCGGGGTTGCGCCCGCCGATGACGACGCCTTCGGGACGGGACGGCGGCAGGCCGGCCTGCCCGCGCTGACAGCCGTGCACACTCAGGACGTTGAGGCTGGCGGCGGCCATGGAGAGGGCCATGTGGTCGTCGCAGTTCTTGGCCGTGACGTGGAGTTCGCGGTTGGACGCCGTCGTCCCGTCGCGAAGGCCCTCGAACATCCAGTAGTCGTGAACAGGGCCGCCGTCGGAGGTGACCGCGAAGGAATCCGGATGGTACCCGGCGATGCCCAGGCACAGCTCGGAGGTACCGGCCTCAATGCCGCCACCGTGCAGGGCCATGACGGTCGTGCGGCGGAACGGCGGGTTGGTGTTCAGGCTGGAGTCCAGTATCTCGTGCCGCTTGTAGCGGCGGGCGTAGTCGACGCCTTCTCTGCCCGCCAGTTTGGTGTACAGCTCGGAGTTGGAACCGTAGAGGTCCCCGTCGCCGGACGCGTGGGCGGGAGCCGCGCTCAGCGCGGAGAGCAGGGAGGATCCGGCCGCGGTGGCGACGACGGTCGCCAGTACGGTCCTGCGGCTTGCGTAGGGCTGAGGCATGGAGGTGTCTCCTTGTCGGAGGGGAGTCGGAACGGGCTTGGGCAGGGAGGGCGTAGCCGGAACGAGCGCGGAGCGTCGTGGGCGGAGCCGTAAGAGAGCGCGGAGCGTTCGCGACAAGCGCCGTACTTCACTACACCCGCAGGACTTCACTACGACCGCGAGTGACGGGCCGGCCACGGTTCCCCCCGGAGCGTGGATGTTCGATCGCCGTCTCGCGGCGCGGCAGCCAGGGTAGCCGGTCGTCGTTCGTCCGTGATCGAATCAAGACCGGATTGGATTGGATTGGACCGGATCCGTGAGGACCGGTGACCCCTCACACAGGCGGCCGGGGCGATTGTCAGTGTCGGGTGCGAGACTGCCCGGCATGAGGGAATCGAACCCGAAAGCGAACCTCCTCCGGTACTTGCAAGAGGCGCGGGAAGCCCTGCTGTGGAAGCTCGACGGACTCTTGGAGTACGACATCCGCCGGCCTCTCACCCCGACGGGCACGAATCTGTTGGGGCTCGTCAAGCACGTCGCCGGGGTGGAGGCGGGCTACTTCGGCGACACGTTCGGCCGGCCGTTCTTCGGCGAGGAGCCGCCGCCGTCCTGGTGGTACACCGAGGACGCGGAGCCGAACTCGGACATGTGGGCCACCGCGGACGAGTCGCGCGCGGACATCGTCGCGCTGTACCGCCGCGCCTGGGAGCACTCCGAGGGCACGATCGCGGCGCTGCCGCTCGACGCGACCGGGCACGTCCCGTGGTGGCCGGAGGAGCGGCGCGAGGTGACGCTGCATCACGTCATGGTGCGCGTGATCTCGGATACCCAACGGCACGCCGGGCACGCGGACATCCTGCGAGAGCTCGTGGACGGATCCGTCGGACAGGCGCGAGGGAAGTCGAACTTGCCCCCGGGAGATCAGGTCTGGTGGGAGGGGCATCGCGCGCGGCTGGAACGCGTGGCCCGCGAAGCCGACGGCCGGGCTCGTCCCGGCGCCGACGCCGGGGGCTCCCGGGCCGGCGCCGGGACGGGTGCCGGATGAGCGACGGGCGCGCCCGCCCGCCGTCCCTCCCGTTGCCGGTGCCGTTCTCGCTGCCGTTCCTGTTCCCGTTCGCCGGGAGATCCGACGGATCAGGACGGCGTGTCGTCCCCCGAGCCCGGGTCTGACGTGTCCCGTAGCATCGACCCCCGCAATTCCCGCGAAAGGTCGATGAGTTCACCGGCGAAGAGGGTGACGGTGCGGTCCCGGAACTCCTCCGGTGTCAGCCGCACGGTGACGTCCTCGCCGGTCTGTCCGACGATGACGCCTCCGGGCGACTCGGCCTTGGCCTCGTCCTGCTCGTCGGTGCTGTCGAGGGAGAGCGCGACGGCTCCCGCGACCGCCGAGCGGGCCGACTTGGCCACGCTCAGGTCGTCCAGGGCGAAGCCGATGTAGGCGGCGATCAGACTGCCGGACTCGTCGACCACCCGGATCGCCTTCGGTATCCCGTTGCCCGCGCGCGCGGTGAGCGTGGCGACGCCGGAGTCCGCGCCGTCGAGCGACAGCTTCGCCCGTCGCGTCCCCTCGCTGACGGACCGTTCCTTCGCTTCCTCCCGCTGTTTCCCGGCGAGGCGTTCCGCCTCCAGGTGCCCCGCTGCGGCCCCCTCGGCCCTCTTCAGGTCGTCCTCCGCGTCCCCGTGCTCGCTCATGGCCAAGACGCCCCTCCCCAGAGTCGCTTTCCGCCCCGCTTCCTCTTCGTCTACCCGGGCGCCGGGTGGCGAATGCCGGCGCCCGGGTAGGGCGGACGGAGCCCGCGCAGGGGCCGTGCCGGACGGTTCCCTGCGCCCGGCACGGACGGCGGCGGCCTCGGGCGGAGCTTCCGTACCTGGGCCGCAGACCGCACCATCTCGGTATGGACGGGAACGACAAGGTCGAAGCGGCATGGCGCACGATGCTGGACAGCATCGACGAGCGCGCCGCGGTGAAAGAACCGCCGCTCCGGGCGACGTTCGACGCGCTGGTACGGGAGGCGTCCGCGCAGCCGCCGCTTCGCCGCCTCTACCCCTGGACGGGTATGTGGGAACTGCATTTCAGCAGGTGTACAGAGATCCGCTTCACCTGGGACATCCCCTACATCGGTGTCGTGGGTGAGGGCCGGTACCGGGTCGAAGGACCGCTTCGGAGCAGCCCCCGGGTCGCCGAGACGGACAGCGCGCGGGCCGCGGTGGCGATGGTCGTCGAGCGTCTGCCACCGGGCTGCGGCCCGGCCTTCGCCGGCAGTGCGGCGGAACTGGCCGCTTATGAGGCGGCCCGGAGCCACGGGTAGGGCCGGGGGCATGGGCGCGAGGGGAGACGGAGGGGGGCACGGGCGACGCGGCGTCAGCGTTGGGCCTGCCATGCGTCCTTCCGCGTTCGCCGGCGGTGAGCGGTCCCTGCCGACCTCCCCTCCCCCTCCGAACAGGGCGGATCTGATTCGACGGCCGGCGACCGGGCAGTGATCTGCTGTGGTCATCCCTGTGCACGATGTGAATCCGGTGCGGCGGACCCCGTGGGTGACGTACGCGCTCGTCGTCGTCAACGTCGTGGTCTTCCTGCGCACCCCGGGCGTGACCGGCTCGGTGACCGGGGACAGCGGTCTGGCGGATCTCTGCCACCTCCATGCTTTCCTGGACCGGTGGGCGGCCGTGCCGCGTGAGCTGGTGCACGCCCGATTGCCGGAGCTGGTGCCCACCGGGCAGGTCGGCGTGGGGCCGGCCGGTGCCGGGTGCGTGGTGGGGCCGCCGGGTTACGACAAGTCGCCGCCGCTGTCCGTGCTGACCGCGATGTTCCTGCACGGCAGCTGGTTGCACCTGCTCGGCAACATGCTCTTCCTGTGGATCTTCGGGGACAACGTCGAGGACCGTCTCGGCCATGTGCGCTACCTGCTGTTCTACGGCGTCTGCGGGTACGCCGCCGCCTACGGGTTCGCCCTGGCCGACGCCGATTCCGGCACCCCGCTCATCGGCGCCTCGGGGGCCATCGCCGGGGTGCTGGGCGCCTACCTCGTCCTCTTCCCCCGGGCCAGGGTGTGGGTCCTGGTGCCGTTCCTGCTCTTCCTGCCCTTGCGTCTGCCTTCCTGGGTGGTGCTCGGGATGTGGTTCGTCCTGCAAGCGGTGTACTCCTACGGCGCGGGCGTCTCCCAGGCCGCGACCGTGGCGTATCTGGCACACGTGGTCGGTTTCGTGACGGGGATGCTGATCGCCTGGCCGCTACGGCGGGGCGCTCCCCCTCCGCCCGAGCCGCCCGGGCCGCAGTGGGGCCGACGGGTCCGGCCCGGGGCGCCGTGGTGATCGCGGCGGACCCGCGTCCGTCCGACCGACCGACCTCCGTTCCTCCCAAGCGTCAGCGGAAGACCGGCGGAGCCGGCGGCGTGCGGCCGGAGGCCGACGGCTCCTCCCCCGCCCCCGCCGGCCACGGCCTCCGCTCCGTCCCTCGATAGGGTCCGGCAGTGGAGATATTTCACCTGCGCTACTTCGTGGCGGTCGCCGAGAACCTCAGCTTCTCCCGTGCCGCACGGCAACTGCACATGGCCACATCGCCGTTGAGCCAGCGCATACGCGACCTGGAACGGGAGCTCGGCCGGCGGTTGTTCGACCGGGACTCCCATCACGTGGCACTGACCCCCGCCGGCGCGGCACTGCTGCCGGCGGCCAAGGACGTGCTGGGCCGGTTCGACGACCTCCCCTGGCGGCTGCGGCAGGCCCTGGGGACGGAGCGGCGGGCGGCGTACGTGGGTGTGGTGCCGGCTCTGCACCCGGCGCTCCGGGAGCGTCTCGCGCGGCTGGAGACGCGCTGCGCCGACGAGTACGACGTCAAGCGCTGGCCCGGCAACAGCGGGAACCTCGTGGCCGCCGTGCAGCGCGGCGACCTGGCCATGGCCTTGGTGCACCTGCCCGTGCACGCCGAGGGCATCGAAGTGCTGGAACTGCTGCACGAACCGCTGGGCGCGCTGCTGCCCGGCGCCGAGTTCGGCGGGCGGAGTTCGGTGTCGTTGAGCGAACTGACCGACCACACGTATGTGACCTCCGCGCCGGGCACTCTCCCGACCTATTTCGACCAGCTCAAAGTGCGGCTGAAAGCCGCGGGAATACACCGGGAGATCAACCTCGATATCGGGGATTACGCGAGCGTACGGGAAATCGTGGCGAACGGTTCGGTCTTCGGTATCACGCTGCTCAGCACGGGCAGCCGTGGCGAGGGAAAGGACACGAGCGTCGTCCTGCCGTTCCGGGACTTCTCGCCGGCCCTGGCGACCGGTCTGGTCTGGCGCCGCGACCGCGCCCGGCCGGACGGTGACCTGCACTCCCTGATCGGCGCGGCGCGGGCGGTGTTCGCCGCGCCCCTCGACGCGGCCGAGTCCCCGGATGTTTCCGCCGGTGCGCCGGGGAGCGTTTCCGCGGGTTCTCCGGCGGACGTGACCGAGGCTCCTCCCGCGGCCTCCGCCCCGCATCCGCATCCTCCCCGAGGTCTCCGCTGACCGGTCCGCCCGCCCGGCGCCTCCCTTCGCTCCCCCGTCCGCCCGTCGCCCCCTCCACGCGTCCTGGAAACGGCGTGACCACCCCGGTCACGCCGTTTTTCGCGTATCGGTGTCACTAATCGCTTGGGTTCGCCCACACACCGGGGCTAGCGTTTCCGCATCACCGGGAAAACCCGTGAACTCCTAATTCCCTTTCCCTTTCCCTTCCCTGTCCCGTCTCCCATTTCTGGAGTGGTGATGGAACCCGCCGGAAAAACCGACGCGCCGGGCGGCCCGCTCGCCGGAGTGCGCGTCATCGACCTGTCCACGGTGGTGATGGGCCCTTACGCGGCCCAGATCCTCGGTGACCTCGGCGCCGACGTCGTCAAGATCGAGTCACCGAACGACACCGTCCGGGTCGGCACCCTGCACCGTACGCCGGGCATGACCCCGTTGAACCTCAACGTGAACCGCAACAAGCGCAGCGTGCGGCTCGATCTCAAGGACGAAGGCGAACACGCCACGGCCCTGGAGCTGATCCGCACCGCCGACATCCTGATCACCAATATGCGCGTCGAGGCCCTGCGCCGCCTGGGCATGGACTACGACGGCCTCTCCACGGCAAACCCCCGCCTCGTCCACGTCCACGCGCAGGGTTTCCGTTCCGACTCCGACCGGGCCCGGCTGGCCGCGTACGACGAGACGGTGCAGGCGGCGTCCGGGCTCGTCGACCTCGCGGAACGCGCGGGCGACGTGGGGGCGCCGGTCGTGCTGCCGAGCATCCTCGGGGACAAGGTCGCGGCGCTGACGATCGTGTACGCGGCGCTCGCCGCCCTCGTGCACCAGCGCGCGACCGGCCGCGGCCAGCGTGTCGAGGTGCCCATGGTGGACACGCTGCTGGCGTTCAACCTGGTCGAGCACCTGCAGGGCCGGGTCTTCGAGCCGCCGGCGGGCCCGACCGGTTTCCCGCTGTCCATGAACAAGGGGCACCGGGCGCGTCCGACCAAGGACGGCCTGGCGATGGTCGTGCCGTACAGCCCGGAGAACTTCCGGGACCTGTTCGTCGCCGCGGGCAGGCCCGACCTCGCCCAGGACCCGCGCGTCAACGGGGAGTTCATCGACTCCACACGTGACGGCGAGGGCCTGGTCGAGCTGCTGGAGTCGGTGACGCCCCGGCTGACCACCGCGGAATGGGCGGAGGTCTGCGCCCGGCACAGCATCCCCTTCGGCCCGGTGCTGCGCCTCGACGAGGCCGCCGACGATCCGTACGTGCGGGCAGGCCACCTGCTCGACGTCGCCGAGCACCCCACCGAGGGCGCCTACCGGGTGATCGGCATACCGCTGGCGTTCTCGGCCACGCCGGCGTCGG
Organism: Streptomyces sp. URMC 126; assembly: GCF_051386555.1. NCBI lineage: Bacteria > Bacillati > Actinomycetota > Actinomycetes > Kitasatosporales > Streptomycetaceae > Streptomyces > Streptomyces sp. URMC 126. Next base: position 13,475 of record NZ_JBPQTX010000035.1, on the reverse strand, counting down.
TGCGCCGGCACGCCCCGCTGCCCGGCCAGCACACGGACGAGGTGCTCGCGGAGCTCGCGCGCGGTGAGGGGGGACGGTGAGCGAGCGTACGCGGACCGGAGCGCCGGAGTCCGTCCGTACCCACACCGTCGGGGGTGCCCTCGTCGTCACCGTCGACCGGCCGCGGGCCCGCAACGCCGTGAACGCCGAGGTCGCGCGGGGCATCGCCGCCGCCGTGGACCGTCTGGAGTCCGAGGCCGGGCTGCGGGTGGGCGTTCTCACCGGCGCGGGCGGCACTTTCTGCGCGGGCATGGACCTCAAGGCCGCCGCCCGCGGGGAGGAGGTCACCGTGCCCGGCAAGGGGTTCGCCGGGCTCGTCGAGGCGGCCACGTCCAAGCCGCTGATCGCGGCCGTCGAGGGCCACGCGCTGGGCGGCGGCTTCGAACTCGCCCTCGCCTGCGACCTGGTGGTCGCCGCCGAGGGGGCCGTCTTCGCGCTTCCCGAGGTCAGGCGCGGGCTGATTCCCGGGGGCGGCGGGGTCGTCCGGCTCCCCAAGCGCGTCCCCCACCACCTGGCGATGGAACTCCTGCTGACCGGCCGTACGGTGACCGCCGCGCGCGCCCGCGAACTCGGCGTCGTCAACCGTCTCACCCCCGACGGCCGGGCGCTGCCCGCCGCCCTGGAGCTCGCCGAGGAGATCGCCGCCAACGCGCCGGCGGCCCTGGCCGCGGTGAAGAGGACCGTGCGGCGGGCGGACGGGGTTCCGGAAGCGGAGGCGTTCGCCGCGCAGGCCGCCGAGATCGGCGCGCTGCTGCGCTCGGCGGACTTCGCCGAGGGGGTGCGCGCCTTCGCCGAGAAGCGCGCGCCGGAGTGGAGCGGACGGTGAACCGCGCACAGGTCCTGCGGACCCTCGACACGCCCGTCACGGCGCCCGCGTACGCCCCCGCCGCCGTCCGCTTCACGGACCGCGAATACCTCAGCATCGTCTACCGCACCGATCCCGAGGCGCTGCGGGCGGTCGTGCCCGAGCCGCTGCGGATCGACGCCGACGAGCCGCTGGTGCGGTTCGAGGTGATGAAGATGGGCGATGTCACGTCCTACGGCCCGTACGTCGAGGCGGGGCAGGCGATCCCGGTGCGCTTCGGGGACGAGCGGGGCGAGTACCTGCACGCCATGTACCTGGACAGCTTCGCGGCCACGGCCGCGGGTCGCGAAGTGGGGGCCTATCCCAAGGCGATGGGCGCGCCCGCCCTGTACACCGAGCGGGCCGCGCTGGTCGGGACGCTGGACTACGGCAGCGTGCGGGTGGCCACCGCCACGATGGGCTACAAGCACCGCCCGCTCGACCCGGAGGCCGCCCGGGAGCGGATCGCCGTGCCCACGTACATGCTCAAGATCGTTCCGGGTTACGACGGCACCCCGCGCGTCTGCGAGCTCGTCCGCACCCGGATCGACGATCCGGTGATCAAGGAGGCGTACACCGGGCCCGCGCGGCTCCAGCTCTTCGCGCACGTCCTGGCGCCGCTGGCGGATCTGCCCGTGCTCGGGATCGTCTCCGCGAGCCACATCGTCACGGACCTCACTCTGGCCCCGGCCGTTCCGGTCCACGACTACCTGACCGAGGCCACCGACGGCTGAGCCCGGCCACGACCGCCTGACCGGATCCACCGGCGGCCGGCCCCGTCCACGACCGCCTGACCGCGTCGGAGTTCCCGCGTGGCCGCGTCCGCGTCTGCCCGATCACGTCCACGCCTGCCTGACCGATTCCGCCGCCGTCTCACCGATTCCGTGTTCACCCGACCGAGGAGGCACCCTTATGACCGCCATCCGCCCGCCCGGCACCGCCGCCGTCGTCGGCGCCGGGACCATCGGCCTCGCCTGGGCGGCGCTTTTCGCCGCGTACGGCTGGGACGTGACCGTCGCCGATCCGCGCGAGGACCTGGACCCGGCCGTGGACGAGGCGCTGCCGATGCTCGCCGCCGGGCTCCCCGGCAGTGACGCGGCGGGCCTGCGCCGCCGTATCCGTACCACGCACGACCCGGCGGAGGCCGTGGCCGGCGCGCGGTTCGTGCAGGAGAACGGGCCGGAGGACCTGGAGTTCAAGCGGCGGCTGTTCGCCGGCATCGCCCGCCACGCCCCGGCGGACGCGCTGCTGGCCACCTCCAGTTCCGGCATCCTCGCCACCCGCATCGCCGAACGGCTGCCGGACGCCGTCGCCGCGCGGCTGCTGGTCGCCCACCCCTTCAACCCGCCGCACATCGTCCCGCTCGTGGAGATCGTCCCGGGCGAGCGCACCGCGGAGGAGACCGTGGCGGAGGCCCTGGCCCTCTACCGGTCGCTGGGCAGGACGCCGGTGCGACTGCGCAAGGAGCTTCCCGGGTTCGCCGCCAACCGGCTGCAGAGCGCCGTACTCCAGGAGGCGACGCACCTCGTGCTGAGCGGGGTACTGGACGCCGCGGAGCTCGACACGGTGATGAAGACGTCGCTGGGCGGCCGGTACGCCGCCGTCGGCCCGTTCGAGAGCTTCCACCTCGGGGGCGGACCCGGCGGCATCCGGCACATGATGCGGCACCTGGGCCCGGGCCTGGCCGAGGGCTGGCAGCGGCTCGGCCACCCGCAGCTCGACGCCGACGCCGTCGCCACGCTCGTCGGCCAGACGGAGGCCGCGTACGGGAGCGGCGCCGAAGCGTACCGGCGGCGCGCCGCGCTGCGCGATCGCAAGCAGCTGGCGCTGGGCGAGGCGCTGCGGCGGGCCGAGGAGAGCTGAAGCGCCCCGCCGTCCCGCTTCACCGCATTCACCGCATTCACCGGATTCACCGGATTCACCAAATTCGTCGAGGGAAAAGGAGCCACCCATGTCCAAGCCCGCCGATCCGACCCCCGACTTCTTCGGATACGCCGATCTGCTCGGCGACGCCGACCGGCAGGAACTGGCCACCATCCGCGCCTATCTGGAAGAGGAGATCAAGCCGCTGGCCGACGCCGCCTGGGCGCGGGCAGAGTTCCCGTTCGAGGCGGTCGAGAAGATCGCGAGGATCAATCCGGCCGGTTACACCTATCCGGAGTTCGGTGACGGCCGCGACCGCGGACCGCTGTTCTCCGGCTTCCTCACCCTGGAAATCAACCGTGTCGACCCGTCGCTCGGGGTGTTCTGCGGCGTCCACACCGGGCTGGCGATGGGGAGCATCCACGGCGGCGGCAGCGACGAGCAGCGCGCACGCTGGCTGCCGGACATGGCGGCGATGAGGAAGATCGGCGCTTTCGCCCTGACCGAGCCCGAGGGCGGCTCGGACGTCGCGGGCGGCATGCGCACCACGGCCCGGCGCGAGGGGGACGACTGGGTGCTCGACGGTGCCAAGCGGTGGATCGGCAACGGCACGTTCGCCGATCTCGTCGTGGTCTGGGCCCGCGACACGGCCGACGGCGGTGTCAAGGGGTTCGTGGTGCGGAAGGACACCCCCGGCTTCACCGCCACCAAGATCGAGGGCAAGATCGCGCTCCGTACCGTGCAGAACGCCGACATCACCCTCGACGAGGTGCGGGTCCCCGAGGCGGACCGCCTCCAGCGGGTCGACGGTTTCCGCGACACCGCCGCCATCCTGGCGCGCACGCGCGGCGGGGTGGCCTGGCAGGCGCTGGCGGTCGCGGTGCGCGCCTACGAACTCGCCCGCGCCTACGCCGTGGAACGCACGCAGTTCGGGCGGCCCATCGGCGCCTTCCAGCTGGTGCAGGACCTGCTGGTGAAGATGCTCGGCAATGTGACCGCCATGTTCGGCATGACCGTCCGCCTCGCCCAGCTCACCGCGGCCGGCCGGGGCAGCGCCGAACAGGCCGCCCTAGCCAAGGCGTTCACCACCAGCCGGATGCGCGAGTGCGTCGCCTGGGCGCGTGAGCTCTTCGGCGGGAACGGCATCGTCCTTGAGTACGAGATCGCGAAGTTCTTCGCCGACGCCGAGGCCCTGTACTCGTTCGAGGGGACCCGGGAGATGAACACCCTGATCGTCGGAAAGGCCGTCACCGGGCACAGCGCCTTCGTGTAAGGCGTGATTCCGGAGTGACGCGCGCGTTCCGGGAGTGGCGGGCGTTTCGGGAGCCCGGGGCGGCCACGCGGGGGCCGGCGACCGTCCGTCGCCGCCCCCCGCTCCGTGCTCGCCGCGTGCCCGCCGCATGCCCGGTCCGTGCCACGTCCGTGCCCGGCTCGGCGGCCCGCGCGGATGGCGGGCTTCGGGCCGGTCACACGGTGACGGTCTGGTACTCGATGTAGGTGTGCAGCCCGGCGAAGCCGAACTCGCGCCCCACGCCGCTGGCCTTGAAGCCGCCGAACGGACCGTCGTAACCGATCGCGGCGCCGTTGACGGTCACGGTGCCGGTCCGCAGGCGCCGGGCGACCCGGAGCGCCCGTTTCTCGTCGGTGCTCCACACGCCGCCGGAGAGGCCGTACTCCGAGTCGTTGGCGATGCGTACGGCGTCGTCCTCGTCCTCGTAGGCGATGACGGTCAGCACCGGTCCGAAGATCTCCTCCTGTGCGATGCGCATTCCGTTGTCGACGTCGGCGAAGACGGTCGGGGTGACGTAGTACCCCTGCTCCAGGCCGGCCGGCACCCGCGGGCCGCCGGTCACCAGGCGCGCGCCTTCCTCTATGCCGAGCGTGATGTAGTCGCGTACCCGCTGTTGCTGGTCGCGGCGGATCATCGGGCCGATGAACGTGCCGGGGTCGCGGGGGTCGCCGACCTTCAGCGACTCGACGACCTCCTTGACGGCGGTGACGACCTCTTCGTACCGGCCGCGCGGGGCGAGGACGCGGGTGTGCGCGACGCAGGCCTCGCCGTTGTTGAGCAGGGAGGAGAACGGCAGGCCCGTCTTGAACGCCTCCAGGTCGGCGTCGGGCAGGAAGACGGCGGCGGACTTGCCGCCCAGTTCCAGGCTGACGCGCTTGAGCCGCTCGCCCGCGAGCGAGGCGATCCGGCGCCCGGCGCGCGTCGAGCCGGTGAACGCGATCTTGTCCACTTCGGGCCGGGTCACCAGGTACTCGCTGGTCTCGCGGTCGGCGGGCAGCACGCTGACCGTGCCCTCGGGCAGTCCGCAGCCGGCGAGCAGCTCGGCCAGCAGGCCCATGCTCAGCGAGTTCTCCGGTGAGACCTTGAGGATCACCGTGTTGCCGGCCAGGAGTGCCGGAAGGAGCTTGGCCAGGGCGGAGGAGAACGGCGAGTTCCACGGGATGACGGCGGCCACGACGCCGACGGGCACCCGTCGCACAATGCTGCGGACGCCGGACGCCGGGTCGGTGGGCGTCAGGACCTCTTCCCACGCCATGTCCTCGGCGGCCTTCAGGTAGGCCTCGGCCTGACGGGACAGACCGTGCCGGCCGGCGCGGGTGAACCAGAGCGCGGAGCCGTTCTCCGCCGTGATGAGGGCCGCGATCTCCTCGGCGCGGGCCTCGCGCAGGGCGTTCAGCCGGCGCAGCACCGCGATCCGTTCGGCCGGCGGGGTGTTCGGCCACGTGCCCTCGTCGAAGGCGGCGCGGGCGACGGCCACCGCGCGGTCCACGTCGGTCGGACGAGCCTGGGCGGCGCGGCCGACGACCGACCCGTCGTGGGGCGACCGGATGTCGAGCGGTCGCAGGGTGCTGGGGTCCGTCCAGGTGCCGCCGATGAAGAGCTTGTCGTAAGTGATCACGTGCTTCCTCCCGATCCCGAGTCCGCAGCCGAGGACCGCGACTAAATGTCACATCACTGTAGCGCTTATTTGAAGTGAGGCCACAATGAGGTGGCGTTCATCGGATTTTCCGTCTCGGAAGCGGTCTATCCTGGGTGCGTGAGAGCCGACGCAGCGCGCAACATGGAAGCCGTGATGACGACCGGGGCCCGTCTGCTGGCCGCCGATCCGGGGGTGAGCATCACCGCCATCGCGGCGGAGGCCGGTGTCGACCGGCGTACCGTCTACCGGAAGTTCGCCTCGCGCGAGGAGTTGCTCGCGGCCATCTACGACGCTCGGCTGACCGACGTCGAGCGGGTCACCGAGGAAGCCCGGCTGCGCGAGGCCCCGGTCGCCGTAGCGCTGCACCGCTACGTCGAGGGCATCATCGGCGTCAACCGCAGGTGGCCGGTCGATCTGGGGCTGATGCTGACGCACGAGTCCGTCCGCGAGCGGCGCGAGCACTCGGTGCGCGCGCTCACCGACTTCCTGCGCCGCGCCACGGACGAAGGGCTGCTCCGCTCCGGGCTGCCGGACGGGTGGGTGGAGGCGGTCCTGCCGCAGCTCATGGTCATCGCCTCCCGGCAACTGACCGGCCTGAGCCCGGCGCAGGCCGCCGACACGGTCGTCGACACGCTGCTCAACGGGCTCGGAGCGGGCAGCGGTGCGCGGGCCGACGCTGCAGGAGGCCGGTGAAGTTGACGGTGCGGCCAGCTGAGGCGTACGTAGGAGGCGACGGCGCACGCGGCTGCGGCAGGCGGTGAGGGCGGCGACGTCCCGGGGGGGTGGAGGCGTGGGTACGGGGCGAGGTCCGTCGCGGCGGGCACCCGCCGTCCGCGCCTACCGATGGGCGCCCGTGCCGGGCCGCCGCCGCGCTCCGGGCAGGATCACCGGTCGGGCAGCGCGGCCGCGCCGGCGCGCGGCAGCGCTTGACTGTCCGCGCAGGGGCCCGGGTACACCGAGAAGCGCAGATACGTCGTGACGTCACCGCGGCGTCGGCCCGTCCGGTAGCTGACGAGTTCCTGGAGACCGGTGAACGATTCCAGCGCGGCGGGCGCCAGGGCGTCGACGAGTGCGCGGTAGGGGCCGGTGGGCACGCCCTCTTCGCGCAGTACCGTCTCGACCCGGCGGACCGCCTCTCGTTCGTCGGCGCAGAGGCCCGGCATCCGCAGGTACGTGGTCGCCTCGACCGCCCGGTCCGCGCCGCTCCGGAACGCCAGGCACGTCAGCGCCGCCTCGCCCGCGTCCTTCCTGTCCGGGCCGGCGAGCGCGCGGTAGACCGTCGCCGCGTGCAGCGGATCGTGGCCCCGTGCCGTCGAGGCGAAAGCGTTGACCGTGTCCAGGTCCGCGGCGTGGTGGCGGTAGTAGACCTTGGCGCGTGCCGTGGGTGTGCGGGACAGGTCGAGGGCGAAGAACTCCAGCTCCCGGTCGCCGGGGGCGGAGACGTGCGACCGTATCGCGTTCCGCCACGCGGGATCCATGCCGAGCCGCTCCATGACCTGCCCGGTCACGGCCTCGCGCCGCCGGTGATCCCACCGGTAGAGCCCGAAGTACGCCTTGAAGACCGGGTCCTCACCGGGGCGCCAGGCCATCGCGTGCCAGAGCGGCGCGGGTTCGTGGCCGTCGTCGTCGAGGAAGACGTCCTCGACGCTCAGGTACCGGTCGAGGCAGACGCCCGGCAGGTGCGCGAGCGCCCGCGACACCGCCGCGGCCGATGCCGTGGGCCGCGGTGCGCGGAAGCCGGCGTCGAAGAGAATCCGCAACTCCGGGCGTTCCCCCGACCAGTTGACCGACATCTCGGCGGGGAAGCCGTCCGCCGCGACGTACGAGGGTATGCGGCACTCGCGTCCGACGGGCGTGGCGAACCAGTCGGCCAGAAGGTCGTGAAGAATCGTTTCCGTCCGTCTCAGGCCGTCACGGGGAAGGCCGAGCGCGTGGCCCGCGCCCGCCCATTGGCGGCAGACGAACGCGCCGAAGGACTGATCGGCCGCGTCGAACAGCGCAAATCGGGTTGCCATGGATGACTCGACTTTCCGTGTGATGTCGACATGGTTCTCGATGACGTTCCGGGCTGCCGGCCGAGCCGCTTCCGCTTCGGCTTCGGCTTCCGCTTCGGCTTCTACTTCCGCTTCCGCTTCCGCTTCCGCTCCGCAACGCGTCCGGGATCACAGCGCGGCGGTTCCGGCGGCGATCGCGTCGAGCACTTCGTCCACGTGCTCCCCGTGCGTGCGGTGCGCCAGCACGCAGACGCGGATCAGCCGCCTGCCCGCGACGGTGGTGCTGTGGACCATCGCCCTGCCGTCGGCGTTGATCCTGTCGAGGAGCCGGAGGGTCGCGGCCTCGGCGTCGCGCCGGGCCGCCGTCCCGGCGCTCTCCGGCCGGACGGCGAAGGCGACGGCCGTCAGTTCGGGCCGCCAGGGCACGTCGAGCCGGGGATCGGCGCTCAGCACGCGATGGAGGCGGGCCGCGAGGTCGAGCTTCTCGTCGAGCGCGGCACGGAAGGCGGACAGCCCGTGGAGGTGCAGCGGGAGCCATACGCGCACGCCCCGGTTCTCCCTGCTCAGCTCGATGCCCCGGCCCGCGTAGTCGGGCAGGACGCCGGAGGCGCCGACGTCCTGCAAGGCGGGGGCGGACCCCTCGTGCGCGGCGTGCAGCCGGGCCGGGTCCCGGACGACGAGGGCGCCGGTGCCGAAGGGCAGGAACAGCGCCTTGTGGGGGTCGAGGGTCACCGAGTCGGCGCGTTCGAGGCCCGCGGTGCGCTCGCGACCGCGTGCGGTGAGCCGGAAGAAACCCCCGTAGGCCGCGTCCACGTGGAACCAGAGCTCTTCGCGGGCGGCCAGATCGCCCGCGTCCGTCAGGGGATCGATGGCTCCGGTGTCCGTCGTTCCCGCCGTCGCGACGAGGAGGAACGGCCGCAGTCCCGCGGCGCGGTCGGCGCGTATCCGCTCCGCGGCCGCGTCGAGGTCCATCCTCAGATCGCCGTCGACCGGTATGACGCGGATGTGGCGCTGCGGGATGCCGGCGATGCGGGCGGCCTTCGCGACGGAGTAGTGCGCCTGCTCGCCGACGTAGAGGGTGCCCTGTCCGATGTCCTCCCCCAGCCGGTCGTGACGGGCCGTCACCAGGGCGGAGAGGTTGGCCGTCGAGCCGCCGGTGGTGAGGACGCCCGAACCGCCGGGCGGAAGCCCGCACACGTCCCGGGCCATCCAGCGCAGGACGCCTTCCTCCAGGGCGGTCAGGGCGGGGGACGCGGCGGCGAGGGTGCCGTAGCGGTTCAGGGCCCTGGTGTAGAACTCGGCGAGCGCCGACGAGTAGAGCCCGCCGCCGGGCGACGCGGCCATCAGCCGCGGCCCGGCGGACTCGATGGCGTTCCCGGCGGCTTCCCCGAGCCGGTCCATCAGGGACTCCAACGGAGCGCCGTTCTCCGGCGGTCCGGACAGGAAGGACTCCGTCAGCCTCGCCTCGGCCTCGGGAGCGGTCGTGACGTGGGTCGGCCGGTCGTCGAGGGCCGCAAGGAAGTCGACGACCCGCTGCGTCACCAGGTGGGCCATGCCGGCCATCGTGCCCTGGTCGGGTTCCAACGGCGAGGCGCGATGGATGTCCATGGCCACCAGGATGGCCCACATCCCACACGTCGCGGTCGTGACTCCGGTCACCTGACGGCCGGTCGGTTTGCGGCCGGTCGATCGTTGTGCGGCCGGATGTCTCACGGGCGGCGGGGCGTTGGGAGGCGCGTTGGTGCCTGATCAACCAACCGGCCGGTCAGCCGGCCCGCGGCCGTCTCAGCCGGTCGGCGGTCCGTCGCTTGACGGCCGGAGCGGCCGTGGCAGGCGGCCGGTGCGGCGGGTACGGCCGTCCCCGGGCCCCCGGTCCGGCCTCGGCCGGTCGCGACTCGACGGCTTCCCGGGCAGCGGAAGACGCGCCCGCCCACCGTAAGAAACCGCGCGAAGCTTGCCCGGCTCCGGCGGGCCCCACTGAACTGCCCACGCACACCAAGAAACACGGGCCGAGAGCCGGAAGCGGAGGGGCGACCGATGGACCTTCCTGCTCTGCGGTTCCGCCCGAGGACGGACAGCGGACGGCGTGGTCTTGCTCGACGAGTGCCTGTGGCACACCTGCGTCGTCCTCGCCGATCTCGCCGAAGACCGGCTGCACGAGCGACCGCTCCTCGCCACCGCCGCCCGGGTCGACTACGGCGACCACGGCGACCACATCCTGACCGTCGGCCCCGGGCAGTGTGCCCCCTGGCGGGCGGTGGGGGACGACAGGCACGTTCGGCAGCCCCGGCTTCGTCCTGGGCAGTGCGGCGGTGCCCGCGATCGGCAACTCCACCCGGCGCGGCAGGGCTTGGCCAGTCGCCCTACCACGGTGGATCCGGGAAGGTTGCGGCGGTGTGACGATCCCCCTGCGCAAGATGCGCTCCGCCCACCGGGTCGCCTGGCTCGCCCCGTCGCCTCCTCCGGGCTCGGCGCCATCGGCCTCGAGGCGCCGGACTTCTTCCAGGGAGCGTCCCTGATTTCAGGGGACGTTCCCCAACGACTAGGACGGCCGGCACCCGACCTTCCGTCCGGGGCCGGCGGGAGCCGGCTCCCGCCGGACTTCGAGCAGCGCTGCGCGGCCCTGGGCCGGCCGTGCGCCGACGGCCCGGCTCGTCCTCGACGCCACCCGTCCGACCGGCGGCCCCTCCCCCGCGCCGCGCCGTCCCGGCGACGGCCGAGGGTGCCGCCGGGAGGGCACTCCCGGTCGGCGTCACGGTGGCGGCCACGGCGAGGGCCTTGTGCGACCGGATCTGGTCCGTTGTGTGACCGGACGATGACCACGCGGCCCGTCGCCCCCGCGCGCTGGTTGCCTGGGGGCATGCACCAGGACACCACCGCACAGCAAGCCCGCCCGCCGTACTCCGCTCCCCGGAGCGCCCACCGCCCCGCCCGCCGACCCGGCCGGCGCGGTGCGACGGCCGCCCTCGTGGCGGTGGCCGTCGCCGCCGGCGCCGCGCTCACCGCCTGCGGCTCGGCGGGCGGGAACACCGACGGCACCGCGCCGTCGTCCGCCGCCGGGAAGGACGGGGCGAAGGCCGGGGGAAAGGCCGGAGGGAAGAGGCTCCTCTGGCTCGGCGACTCCATCGCGGGCGCCGAGGCCCCGGCCCTCGGCGCGGCGCTGAAGGCCGGCGGCGTCAAGTTCCGCAGCGCCGCGTCCGACGGCGGGGGCACGGTCATCGAGGGCGACCCGATGGCCGGGCAGATCGCCGCGTCGACCTGGAAGGACCTGGCGAAGGACATCGACTCCTTCCACCCGGACGTCATCGCGTACCAGATCACCACCTACGACTGGGGCACGCCCGCGCAGCAGCGTGCCTCCTACGAGAAGCTGGCCAGGACGGCCCGGGACGCCGGTGCCGAGCTCGTGATCGTCTCGGCTCCGCCGTTCAAGGTGGACGACTTCTACAAGAAGTACGAGGGAGCGATCGCGAGCGCGCCGAAGGCGGCCGCGGAGGTCGCGGACCGCAGCGGCGGCGCGGTGCGGTTCCTGGACGCCTCGGCGCTGTGGGGCACCGACCCGGAGGCGGCGCGGGCCCAGCGGTCCGGTGACGGCATCCACTCGTGCCAGCAGGGCTCCGCGGCCTTCGCCAAGTGGTTCACCGAACGGCTCGGCAAGGTCTACGGCTTCACGCCGGCCGCGCCCGAGAAGTGGGCGACCGGTTCGTGGACCTCCGACGCCCGCTTCGGCAAGCTCGGCTGCCGTTGAACGGCGCCATGGGCCGTGCGCCGCTCGCCCGGCTCCGTACGGTCGTGTCCCCGCCGTCCGGGGACGCCCGCGTCCGGCTCCTGCCGCGTCCCCGCCACGCGTCCCGGCGACACGCGTTCCCGCGGTCTTCGGCCGGACGGCCGCGGGCGGCGCACGTGGCACCGCTCGACGGGCTGCGCGGCCTGGCCGTCGCGGGTGTCCTGCTCTTCCACGCCGGGCATCTGGCCGGCGGCTTTCTCGGCGTCGACCTCTTCTTCGTGCTCTCCGGCTTCCTCATCACCGGGCTGCTGCTGCGGGAGACGGCCGGCGGGGGCCGGGTGGGGCTCGCCGCGTTCTGGGGGCGCCGGGCGCGCCGTCTGCTGCCCGCGCTGACCGTCGTGGCCGTCGGTGTCATACCGCTCACCTGGGCCTTCGGGAGCCCGTCCCTGCTGCGGTTCGCGCTGGACGACGCGCCGTGGGTCGCCGGGCAGTCGGTGAACTGGCACTTCGTGGCCGAGCGGATCGGCTACTGGAATGCCTCGGGGACGCGCGTCTTCGCCCACCTGTGGAGCATCGCGGTGGAGTGGCAGTTCTACCTGGTCTGGCCCCTCGTGGTGGCCCTCTGCGGGCGCGGCCGGGGCGGGCCGCGGCGGATCGCCGTCCTGGCCGCCGCCGGAGCGGCGGTCTCGTGCGCGCTGATGGCGTTCCACAGCGGCACGGTGGACTCCACGCGGGCGTACGAGGGCACCGACACGCGGGCCTTCGCGCTGCTGCTGGGCGCGCTGGCCGCCACGGCCCCGGTGCGGGAGCGGCTCGCCCGGGTGCCGGGGCGGGCGGCGGACGCGGTGTGTGCCGCGCTGCTGTGCGGCCTCGGCGTCGCGTGGGTGACGACGGAGGGCCAGAACGCGCCCGGCCTGTTCACCGGCGGGCTGTTCGTCCACTCGCTGGCCTGCGCCCTGCTGGTGGCGCTGCTCGCGGCGGCGCCGGACGGACGGGCGGGGCGGCTGGTCGGCGGCGCGGTGCCGCGCCGGCTCGGCGAGCTGTCGTACAGCCTGTACCTGTGGCACTGGCCGGTGTACCTGCTGCTGCCCGCGACCGTGTTCGGAATCGGCGGGTGGGGGCGTACCGGTCTGGCGATTGGCGTGTCGCTGCTGGCGGCCTGGCTGACGAAGGTGCTGGTGGAGGACCCGATCCGGTTCCGGGCCCGATGGGCGACGGGACGTCGGGGCCTGGTGGCGCTGGCCGTCGGGTGTGCCGTGGCCGCGGGGGTGTGGGCGGCCGTTCCGGAGCCGGATCCGGGCGCGGGCACGGTGGACGTCGGGCGGTTGACCGCGCCGTGAGCGGCGGATGTCCCGGGACCGGCCGGGTGCGCGGGGAGACTGGGCGCATGGCAGAACCAGTGTCCGCCGGCCGGCCGGGCCGGATCCGCCGCCGCGGGCGGCCGTCCGGGGCCGGGGCTCCGCCGCCGGTCGGCCGGCGGACGGCCCGGGCCGCGGGCGCCGCCCTGCTGGCCGTCCTGCTGCCGGGCGGTGCGCTCACCGGGTGCGGCGTCACCGACAGCGGGCCGTCGGCGGCGGGGGCCCCGGCGGCGGGGGCGCGTCCGGCGGACGCGGCACCCGGCCTCCGGGTGTACTTCGTCGCCCGGAACGGCACCTGGCCCGTTACCCGGGCCGCGCCCGCCGGGGCCGGGCCCCAGCGGGCGCTCGACGAACTGCTGGCGGGGCCCACCGCCGACGAGCGGCGCCGCGGGCTGACCACGGCGCTGCCGGCGGGCACCCACCGGGTACGGGCCGAGGCGACGGCGCCCGGGACGGTGGACCTCTATCTGCCGTGGCTGGTGCCGGAGCTGGAGCGGGCGGCGGTGAACCAGCTGGTGTGCACGGCCGCCGCGGCACCGGGGATCCCGGGCGGCGGGCGGCCGCCGGACGTCGTCGTCCGCGTCCACGAGTCGGGACTGTCCGGCGAACCCTGGACGGTGACCTGCGACGAGACCGGTGCCGCCGACCCGCGGACGGCGGGCCCGCCGGGGCACTGACACACCGATCGACGCCCGCCGGGGGCGCGGGGGCGCTCGGGGG
>NZ_JBPQTX010000034.1:0-36707 GCF_051386555.1 Streptomyces sp. URMC 126 | reverse complement strand
CCCCCACCACCCGCCGCACACACCTCCAGCCCTACCTGACTCCACACACGGGCCCGTCGGCGCACTGAACCTGTTCGCGGCGGAACCACGCAGGAACGCAACCAGCCCGACAGCCACCACCAGCACACGCACCACGCCCACCGGCACCCCGCCGGTGGGCGCGGGCACGACGGACGCGGCCGAACTGCCGCCGGAACCGACGGCCACAACCCACAGGGAGGCGGTCTCCTCATCGCCCTCCCGCTTCAGCTCGGGGACGTAGCGGAGAGTGGTGGTGGCGGCAGGAAGACCGTCGGCTCGGTGCGCAGACATCGGAGTGACGCACCGGATCCGTCCCCGCCACCTCCTCGTCCCAGGCGGGCAAAGGGGCCCTGCGCGCTCCCCCTTCGGGCTTACAACCGTGATACCTGGGCCGGTGAGGGAGAGGTGAAGGGAGGGTTGTGGTCGACGAGTTGGCCGATGCGGTTGGCCGTGTGGGTAACGGTGGCGACACCGACGCGCAGGCCGATCTGGGCGATGACGCGGCCGGGGCGGCCGGGGCCAAGGTCGGCGGTGAGGGTCCGCCAGGAGGTAGACGTCAGCGTGCGCCGAGGCCCACAGGCGCGAGTGACGGGGCCGTCGGTGAAGGCGATCGCGGCTTGGAGGTGCGCCGGACCCCGCGGTGGCTCTCTTGACGATCACGGTGATACGGGTGCCGGCGTCGACGACCAGTTCCGTCCGCTGAAGGCGCAGCAGGTTGGGCGCCAGCGTAGAGGGCGCCTTGGAAGAGGGGGTACTACCGCCCTGGTAGGCGTCGTCGGAGGCGAGGAAGGGGGGTGAACCTGGCACCGTCCCGCGCCCGATCCACCGGTAGATCTGGGTGTAGCACTCGGTGCCGTGACCAGTCTCGAAATGGGTGGCGATGGGCGGTGCGCACACGGGGTAGCACTCCGCGACGGACCGCGCGATCCCTGAACGGGCGGTGGAACCGGTGGCGACGGAGGGGTCACCCTTGCGACCAGACCCACTCGATCTCGGGCACGCTCGGCATCGACACACGCTGCACCGGATCCAGCACCACCAAGGCCCGGTGGGCTTTTCCGGCCGCGTCAGCGCCGCAATCATGTGCCGTCTCCGGAGGGTCGAGAGGCCACAGAGTCTGGTGCGTGGACGAGTCGCCGCCGCCGATGACTACCGGCCCGCCGACCCGCCCGCTGAGCGGCAATGCCGTCGTCCCCTGCCTGCCCGCAGGGCTGTCTACCCCTGCCCCCACATTCCGGCTCCGATATTGGCGACGATTTCGACCCACTCGCTGTGCTCATCGCTGAAGGGACGAGGGTCCCGGAGGCCTATCTCGTGCTTAATAGCGTCTAGGGAATCCGCTAGTGACTCAAGGAAATCCTCGTCATCCTCATAGCCCTCGGGCAGGCTCGCGACGACCTTCGTCAGTTGCGTGACGGTGTGCACCAGCGAGGAGAGGTCGCCGTGCAACGGGACCGGTCGCATGATGCCTTCAGCCAGCTGGTACAGCTCGCCTGCAGGTGTCGCCACGATGGCGCTGATCTCGAAATTGCCGAAGAATACCCAGTCAGTGGCGCCCGCAGGCAGATTCCAGCTTTCACCCAACTCCTCGAACGAGACCGGGGAGAATCCGGAACCAGCGCCGTCAAACGCAGGGAAGGAGACGAACCGGTTTTCCGGTAGCCCAATTCCGGTGAGCAAGGCAAGCGTCTCTCCGCCGAATCCAGCCACCTCCGCCGCCCTCACGGGAACTCGATGGAGCCGATCCTCGCCATAAGTTCGAACGAGTTCGTCCCGGGAAAGTTCGAATATCATCCAATCCTGCCGTATTCCGCTCAGCCCTGACATGGATCGAGTGGGGTGCGAGTCATGTACCGCTTTGACCCGATGGCTGTATCGAGGGTGCGGTCCGCGGCACACCGCGAACCGCACCCCCTCGCTTGTCCCGATGCACCACCCAGGCTACGGCGACGCGTGGTCAGCTGGGCTGCTGCTCTCCGTCCTGCTCGAACTGCTCGGCCAGGGCGGTGATGTCGATCCGGGGCAGCCCCTTGCCGGTCTCCCAGTCGATGTCCGGGGCCTGTGCGAACTCGTCGGCGGCCACGGTGTCGGGGGGATCGATCTCGATGGCGCTCGCGCCGGGTGGGTACGCGTCCACGACGTAGGAGTTGTTGACCCTGAACGACAGCGTCTCGTCACCGACGAGGGTCCCGTCCGCGCGGTAGACCTCCAGGTGGTGCTTCGGTACCCACATGACGCCCGAGGCCCGCTGCGAGACCCGGATCCACTTGGGGATCGAAGCCTCCTCGAACTCGGCGACGTTGACCCTGCGTTCGTAGCCGATCTCGCGTGTGATGTTGACCGAGGCCCCCACGGAGAGCGCCTTGTACGAGATCCCGGCGCTCACGTTGATCTCGATGGTCGTCTTCTCGGTGAAGGTCTTGCCCTCTTCCTTGGAGAACCCGGTCTTCACGTTGGAGCCCGCGTCCGTGGGGTTTTCCCCGTTGCGGTTGTCGGCGTGGACGGCCACTTCCCAGCCGACCTGGCGGTGGATGGTGTAGAAGGGGCTGTTCCGGACCTTCCACTCCTCGCTGCGCTCGGTGTCGTTCACCGCGGTGCAGGGCACGCGCACGATGCGGTCGGTCACCGGGGTCGGTTCCTCGGGCTTGTCGAAGGAGGTCAGCCTCGGCGGCCTGGGGAACGGGCGCTTGTCCACGTCGGCGGGCAGTTCCAGGATCCACGAGCTGGGTGTCGGGTCCGCCACGCCGTAGTGGTTCACCGTGGTCGTGTACTGCGCGGGCAGGAACAACCTCTCCTTGGTGTCGGTCACCGAGGTCGGCGGGGCGTCCAGTCCGCACACCGCCACGTCGGCGTCGGACCCGAAACCCCGGTCGTTCCACAGCGGGGGCAGCACCCGCGCCCCACGGGCGTAGAGGCGCCCCGCGTACTCCTTCTTCACGCACCAGACGGCGTTCAGCGGCGGCGCGGTGTCCCACCCCTCCCACCACATGTCGCCCAAGGCTACGTACCCGGTCGGCGGGATCGGCCTCCAGGCGGAGCCGTCCAGCTTCGCGCCGCTGCCCTTGTCACGCCACACCCGCTCGTAGCGCACCGGGCGGGCCAGCGGGCCTTCGCCGTTGCGCCGGTTGCGCAGCAGCGGCATCGGCCGGCCGGTCTGCGAGCGCTGGTCGCGCACGAGTTCGTCGATGTCCGAGGTGGTGAAGGCGTAGGTTCCCAACGGGCGGAAGGCGCTCACGGCGAGCCCGCCCACGGGGAGCCAGACGTTGATGTGAGGCCGGAGGCCCTGCTGCTTGTCCGCGACGCTGGACCAGATCAGAACGCGGTCGATCGAGTAACGGACGTCGATGTCGCCGAAGGTTTCGAAGGAAGGCACCGTGGCTCCTCTACCTTGATGTGCCCGCGTGGTGCGGGCGCATGGAGGGAGGCTAGGCCGGACCCCGGCGAGGAGACCTCGGAAACCGACGACCTCGGCCGCCACAACATGCGCATTCGGCCATGCTCAGCCGCCCGACGTCGATCGCGAGCGCGGTCGGGACGTGCCGGACGTGCTGGACGCGGTGAACGTGCGTCTTCGCGAGGCCGCGGTAGCGGCACCGGCGTTCGCGGTGGCCGTCCACGAACTCCTCGATTCGAGGCTGCCCTCGCCCCCGAGCGCAACCAGTACAGCCGACGCCAGTCGGCCATTTACATAAGCTGTGAATATAAAAGCGCTATGCTTCGAGCATGAGTCGTCGTCAAGACCCCCCTCTCAGCGCGTCCGCCGCCATCGGAGCAGCCCTCTACGGGCTGGCCACCAGGGCCGCGCGGCGCCTGCCCCGGGACATGAGCCTGACGTCCGCCGCCACCCTGGCCACCCTGGACCGGACCGGCCCGCGGCGCATCACCGATCTGGCCGCGGTCGAGGGCGTCACCCAGCCCGCGATGACCGCCCTGGTGCGGGTGATGGAGGAGTCCGGCCTGGTCGAGCGGCGGGGCGACGCGTCCGACAAGCGGGTCACGCTGGTGTGCCTGACCGAGGCCGGCGCCTCCTACGTCCGGGCGCGGCGTCAGGCGGGCGTCCAGGCGTTCGAGCGGTTGATCGACGAACTCACCGGTGACGAGGTCGAAGCGCTGGTGGCGGCCCTCCCGGCGCTGAAGCATCTGGCGGAGCTCGAAAGCCAGGACCGCGAAGGGCCGAAACAGTGACCGGGCGGCCGGCCGGCGGGGCCACGGCGAAGGCGTTACCGGTGGCGCGCTCCGAGACGCGACCGCCGGTCCCCGCCCTGATGTTCATCGCTCTGGTCGTAGCGGCGGTTGCCAGCCTCGGCACGCCGCTCATCACCAGCGTGGCGACCTCGTTCCACGTCTCGCTCGGCAGCGCGCAGTGGACGCTGACCGTCGCGCTGCTCAGCGGCGCCGTCGCCACGCCGGTCCTGGGCCGGCTCGGAGCCGGACCGCACCGCCGGGCCACGATCCTCGCCACACTGGCGGTCGTCGTCGCCGGCAGCGCGCTCACCGTGCTGCCGCTGCCGTTCGCGTGGCTGCTGGCCGGCAGGGCGGCCCAGGGCGTCGGGCTCGGGCTGACGGCGCTGATGATGGGCGTGGCCCGGGACCACCTCCCCGAGGAACGCGGCGCGGCCGTGATCGCCCTGATCTCGGTGGTCTCGATCATCGGGGCCGGCGTCGGCTACCCGCTGGCCGCCCTGCTCGCCGAGCTCGGCGGGGTACGGGCCGCCTACGGCTTCAGCCTGGCCGTCACCGCCGCCGCCCTCCTGACCGCGTGGCGCTCCATCCCCGAAGCCCCCGAAGGCCGCTCCGCCAAGGTGGACGTGGCGGGCGCGGTCGTCCTGGCCGCCGCGCTGCTTCTGGTGCTGCTCCTCGCCGGCGAACGGAGTCTGTGGAGCCGGCACCTCGCCGTGGCGGCGGGCCTCGCCGTCGTCGCGGTGGTGCTGCTCTGCGTCTGGGCCGTCATCGAGCTGCGCGGCACGACGCCCCTGGTCGGTGTGCGGGCGGTGCGGCACCCGGCGGTCGCCGGTGCGAACCTCGCCATGTTCGTCGGCGGGATCGGCATGTACCTCCTGCTCACGCTCATCACCCGGTACGCGCAGACGCCGCACGGCGCCGGCTACGGCTTCGGGCTGACGACCTTCGTGGCCGGGCTGGTCCTCGTCCCGTTCTCGGTGCTGGGGTTCGTCGCCGGCAAGCTCACGCCGCGCGTCCGGACGCGGATCGCCGACCCCTTGCTCCTGGCCGGCAACGCCGTCGTGGTCGGCGGCGGGTTCGCCCTGTTCGCGGCGGCCCGGTCGAACCTGCCCGAACTGTTCGCCGCCATGGGCGTGCTCGGCTTCGGCGTCGGCGGTTTCTCGGCCGCGATGCCCGGCGTCATCCTGGCCGTCACTCCCAAGAGCGAGACGTCGAGCGCCATGAGCCTCAACTACGTCGTCCGCAGCGTCGGGTACTCCCTGGGCAGCGCCGTCGGCGGCCTGATCCTCGCCGCGGGTACGGGCCCCGGCCGCCTCTTCCCCGACGACAGCGCCTACACCACCGCGGCGCTGGTCGGCATCGGCGCCATGGCGATCACGACGCTGACGAGCCTCGCTCTCGCCCGCCGACGCCCGTCCAAGACCACCCCGTAAGTCGGATTCACTCATTCGAACACTGGAGGTTCCATGCCCAAGGGCTACTGGGTCAGCGTCTACCGGACCATTTCGGACCCCGAGAAGCTGGCCGTCTACAACGAGCTGGCCGGTCCGGCTGTCGCGGCCGGGGGCGGCCGGACCCGCGTCCGCGGCGGTCGGGTCGTGGCGCACGGCGCCGGAATAGCCGAGCGCACCGTCCTGGTCGAGTTCGACAGCTTCGAGCAGGCCGTCGCGACGTACGAGAGCGCGGCCTACCAGGAGGCGCTGGTCGCCCTCTCCGACGGTGTCGAGCGCGACTTCCGTATCGTCGAAGGCATCGACTGACCGAGGTCCGGTCGGAGTCATCGCGGCATTCGGGGACTCCTCAAGGGGCCGGCCCGGTTCCTGCCGCGGCCCGGCCACCAACGGCTGCCGGGTCTCGGCCGGCGAAACCGCGGCCGGATCTCGGCCGGCAACCGCGCCGGCTGCGCCCAGCACTGCGGGGCCCGCGCCTTGTGCGCTCAATCCGGAGCCCACCGGCCAAGCCGATCCGGAGATGTCCGACCCCGCGACACCTGCCAGGGATGATGCCCTGCACAGCATGAGATGAGGCGGCTGCCAGGCCCGGCAGCCGCCTCGCTCCTCCTCCCTCGCCGCTCGACCGCGAGCGATCTCCCGCGCCCGCGGCCCCCTCTGCCCCCTGGCCGAAGACAGGCTGGGCAACCGCGCCAACGCCCCCTCCCCTCACCCCCGCCTGGTCCGAACGGGTGGACCGGATGAGCTGTCCGGGCGGTTTTCGGCGGCCGTACGTGTCACGCCGGCCGGCGGTGGCACTCGGTGGGCGGCCGACGGCGTAGCCGATTCCGGGGACGCGTCGGACGACGGAACTCCGGCCTGCCCGGCCGAGGCCGTCGAGGACGAAAGGAGCCTTCATGAGGAACCGACAGCGAGTCGCCGTCACGGTGGCCGCCCTGGCCATATCCGCGTCCGTCGCGGCGGTCGCCCCCGCGGGCGCTGCAGACAGCGGCGGAGTCACGGACAGCGCTTTCCTCAAGACCGTGCACCAGGGGAACCTGGCGGAGATCGAGTCCGGGAACGACGCGCAGACCAACGCGGTCAGTGCCTGTGTGAAGGACACCGGACGGATGCTGGTCCGCGACCACGGCAAACTCGACGGTGACGTGAAGACCCTGGCCGGCCGGCTGGGCGTCTCCCTGCCGGCCGGGCCGTCGGCCGAGCAGAAGCAGCAGCTGGCCTCCGTACGGGCGAAGGCGGGAAGCGAGGAGTACGACGCCGCCTGGCTGTCGGCGCAGGAAGGCAATCACCGCAAGACGCTGAGCCTGATCGACGAACAGATCTCCTCCGGCCGGAACGCGCAGATCACCGCCGCCGCGAAGGCGGCGCGCCCGGTCGTCGCCATGCACCTGGACCGCGTCAGCGGCGGCACCTGCCACGCCGGGCCGTCGTCGCACGCCGTTCCGGCCGGGGACGGCGGCACGGCGGCCGAGGACGCTGCCTCCGGCGCCCATGACGCCGTCACGGTGGGAGCCACGGCGGCGGGCGGGGCCCTCCTGGCCGGGGCCCTTGCCTGGGTGGTCCGCAGACGCCGCGCCGGCCAGGAGGGCCGCTGAGGATCGTAGGGGCCGGGCACGGCGGTCCGGCCACCGTGCCCGGCCTCCTCGCGCGCACCGTGCTGTGTCTGGCGGGCGCGCTCGGTCTGGCGCTGGCGCCGGCCGTCGTCACTCCCGGAATGGGCCTCGAGGGCGGCCACCCCGCGCACGGCCGAGCGGTGGCCGGGTCTACGGGCGCCTCGTCGCCGCCGGTGGCGGTGGAGATCCCCGGGCGGTTCCGCGCCGAGGTGGTGCCCGTGGCCGCCGACCCCGGCGGTGCGCTGGAGCTGCCCCGCTCCCCCGGCACCGTCGGCTGGTGGGCCCTGGGCGCCCGTCCCGGCGCGCCCGAGGGCACCGTGCTCCTCGCCGGTCACGTCGATACGCGGGAGTACGGGCTCGGTGTCTTCGCGGAACTCCGTGACGTCCCGCTCGGTACCCGTGCCGTGATCACCGACGCCGAGGGGCACCCGCACTCGTACCTGATCACCGAGCGCCGTTCCTACCCCAAGGAGGCGCTGCCCCCGCGCCTGTTCACCGACCGCGGCCCCGCGCGACTGGCCCTGGTCACCTGCGCGGGAACCTACGACCGGCAGCGGCACCGGTATACGCGCAACCTCGTTCTCCTTGGTGACGCGCTCCCCGACGGCCGATGACGTCGTCAGCGATCCGGGCGGCCGAGCGCCGAAGCGAGGACCGCACGGGTCCCGCCGTCGGCGGCGCCGGTGGCCGGACGCGGCGAGCCGAGCCCGCGGCCCGCGCCGGCCCACCGGCACCCACCGGCACCCACCGGCACCCACAGGCACCCACAGGCACCCACAGGCACCCACAGGCACCCACGGGCACCCACCAGCATCGCACGATGACCGGGGTAGGGATATCCCTACCCCGAAGTTACGCGCCGGCCGTGTGGGCGTGCGGCTGCGGTGTCGCGAGGCTTGTGGGTATGTACCTTGCGAGTGATCCGGCCGTCGCCGCGGCGGAGCTGGAAGATGTTTCGAAGACCTACCCGGGCGGTGGCGGAACGCCCGCGCTCCGGGGGGTGAGCACGCGTTTCGCGGCGGGTTCGTTCTCGGCGGTGATGGGTCCCTCCGGGTCGGGGAAGTCGACGCTGCTGAACTGCGCGGCCGGCCTGGAGCGGCCCAGCGCGGGGCGGGTGCGGCTGGCGGGTGAGGACATCGGTGCGCTGCGGGAACCGGCGCTGACTCGGGCGCGGCGGCGCCGGGCCGGTTTTGTGTTCCAGTCGTTCAATCTGGTGCCGGCGTTGTCGGTGTGGCAGAACGTGTTGTTGCCGCAGCGCTTGGCGGGGGTGCGTCCGGACCGGGCCTGGGCCGCGGAGGTGCTGGAGCGTGTGGGGCTGGCCGGGCGCCGGCATGCGCGTCCCGATCAGTTGTCGGGTGGTCAGCAGCAGCGGGTCGCGGTGGCGCGGGCGCTGGCGGGGCGGCCGGAGGTGGTGTTCGCCGACGAGCCGACCGGGGCGTTGGACCTGTCGGCGGGGCGTGAGGTGCTGGCCTTGCTGCGGGAGGCCGTGGACGAGCTGGGGCAGAGCGTGGTGATGGTGACGCACGACCCGGCGGCCGCCGCGTGGGCGGACCGCGTCCTCTTCCTGGCCGACGGCGTGGTCCATTCCCGCCTGGAGCGCCCTTCGGCCGCCGAGGTCGCCGCGGTCATGACGGAGTTGAGCGCCCGATGATCCGTCTCGCTCTGGCCACCGTGCGTCACCGGTGGTGGGCTTTCGCGGGAACGTTCGCCGGTACGGCGCTCGCCGTGGCGTTGGTGGCGGCCTGCGGAACGCTGCTGTGGTCCGCTCTGTCCGCGCCCGCCGGGGCGAACCGCTACGCGGCCGCCGACGCGGTGGTCAGTGCTCAGCGGCAGGTGACCGTCCGCGACGGCGACAAGAGCAGAACCCGTCCGCTGCCGGGCGCGCCCGCGCTTCCCGACGGCCTGGCCGGCCGGTTGGCGGCCGTGCCGGGGGTGGCCCGGGTGACGGAGGACGTGTCCTTCCACGCCCAGCCGCTGTCGGCCGGCGGAGCTCCGGTCGGCGGGAAGGACGGCGCCCCGGTCATGGGGCACGCGTGGTCCTCGGCGCCGCTGACTCCTTACCGGCTCACTGCCGGGCACACGCCCGGCCCGGGCGAGGTGGTGCTGGACGAGGGCCTCGCCCGGCGTGCCGCCGTGCGCGCCGGTGACCGGGTGCGCCTCGCCCTGACCGAGAAGGTGGCCTCGTTCGGCGTCGCGGGGACCGCCGCCACCGGGGAGGGGCCCCAACTGGCCTCCCAGGGCGCCGTCTTCTTCTCCGACCGTGACGCGGCACGGTTCGCCCGGCCGGGCGGTTCGACCGCGCTCGCCCTGCGTTTCGCCCCCGGCGCCGACAGCGGCCGGGTGCTGGCCGCGGTGCGTTCCGCGGCGGGCGCGGACGTGCGGGTGCTCACGGGTGGTGAGCGGGTACGGGCCGACGCCCCGACCGTGCTGGTCGACTACACGGGCGCGGTCGGCGTGTTCGGCTCGATGGCCGGCATCACCGTCTTCGCCGCGTTGTTCGTCATCGCCGGGACCATCGCCTTCACCGCCCGCCAGCGGCTGCGCGAGCTGGCGCTGCTGCGCACGCTGGGGGCCACCCCGCGCCAGGTGCGCCGACTGCTGGGCCTGGAAGCCTGGACGGTCGGGCTGGCCGCCGCGGTCACCGGTGTTCCGCTGGGTCTGTGGCTGGCCGGCCGGCTGGGCGCGCGGTTCGTGGAGACCGGCGCGGTGCCCGCTTCCCTTCGGGTGCACGGCGGAGCGCTGCCGTTGCTGATCGCGGCGGGGACGGGTCTGCTCGTGGCGCGGCTGGCGGCGTTCCTCGCCGGGCGGCGGGCGGCGCGGATCGCACCGGCGGAGGCGATGCGCGAGTCGGCCGCGGCACCGGCCGGAGGCGGCCTGGTACGCCTGCTGCTGGGAGCGACTCTCGTGGCGGGCGCGGTGGCCGTGCTGGTCTTCACCCCGATGCGCGGCGGGATCGGTGTGGGCATGGGCTTCATCGCCTGCGCGCTGCTGATCAGCGGCGCGGCGGCCCTCGGGCCCTGGCTGGTACGCGTGGTGCGCCCGGTGCTCGCGGGGCTGCTGCCCGGTGCGGTCGGCCGGCTCGCGGCCGCCAACGTCCGGCGCTTCCCGCTCCGGACCGCCGGAGCCGCGCTGCCGCTGGCGCTGCTGTTCGCCCTGAACGCGACGATGCTCCTCGACTCCACTCTGCTGGCCGACCTCACCGCCCGGGCGCGCGCGGACCGGACCGCGCCCGCGCCCGCGCGCCTGACCCTGAGCGCCCCCGGCGGTCCCGGTCTGCCGCTGGACGCCTACCGGGCCGCGACCCGTATGCCGAACGCCACGGACGTGGACGCCACACTGCCGACGGAGGTGCTGGTCCGCACGGGCGGCAAGCCGCGGCACCACCCCGCGCAGGGTCTGTACCGCGCGGGCCGGGGCGTGCTGGACCTGGACGTGCGGCAGGGATCGTTGGACCGGCTCGGCGAAGGCGTGGCCGTCAGCACCGATCTGGCCGCGGGCCAGCACTGGCGGGTGGGCGACACGGCGTCCCTGTGGCTGCCGGACGGCACCCGCCTGGCGAAGCCGGTGGTGGCGCTCTACGCCCGCTCGGCCGGCTTCGGCGAGATGCTGCTGCCCGGCCGGCTGGCGGCCGAGCACACCGTGCGTCCCCTGCTGTCGGCCGTGTACCTGGGCCGGCGGCCCGGCCCGGCGGCCCTCTCGGCGGCACGGGCGGACTTCCCCCAACTGGCCTGGGACTCCGGGGCGGTGACCGAACGCGAGGACGCGGAGGCCGCCTCTCAGCAGGCGGCGCTGCGGCTGCTGACCGGCATATCGTTCTCCTTCACGGCCGTCGCCGTACTCAACGTCTTCGCCCTGGCGGCCCTGGGCCGGCGCGGCGAGTACGCGGGCCTGCGGCTGCTGGGCGCCACCGCGCGGCAGGTGAGGGCCATGGCCGCGCGGGAGGCCGTACTGATCGTGGGGACCGGCCTGACGATCGGCGTCGCGATCGCCGCCGCGGTCGTGGGAACGTTCAGCACCGCCCAGGACGGCCACTGGCGCGTGATCGTCCATCCCGGCTGGTACACGGGCCTCCTGACCGGCACGGCCCTCCTCGGCCTGGCCGCCTCCGCCCTGCCCACCCGGCTGGTCCTGCGCGGTGCGGCGGCCCACGGCACCCGAGGCGAGCGATGACGACATCGGCCGGGATCCGCGCCCGGGCCACCGCGGTACGGCGCCGGGCTCATAGGGTGCCGGATATGTTCCACCGCACGATCCGGGCCCTGCGCCACCTGCTGCTCGGCCTCGTCACGGGCACCGGGGCGCTGGCGGTCGTGGTGGCGGGCGCCACAGGATGCGTGGTGCTGGCCGTCACGCACCTGGGCGCCCCCGCCTTCCTCGCCGCCACCGCCGCCGTCCGCCGGCTCGCCGGAGCCGAACGGCGCCGGGCCGCGCTCGTCCTGCCCGACCCCATCGCCGTCCCCTACGCCCCGGTCCGAGCCGCCACGGCGGCCGGCCGGGCCCGGCAGCTCGCCGCCCACCCCGCCACCTGGCGGGACACGGCCTGGCTGACCCTGCTCTTCCCCCTGGCCCTGGTGTGCGCCGTCGTCGCGGTCGTGGTGCTCGCGGTGGACCTGGCGGCCCTCACCTCACCGGCCTGGGCCTGGGCCCTGCCGCCGGCCCACCGCGCCGATCCGGGGTTCACGACGGTGACCACCCCGGTCCGACGGATCCTCACCGCCCTGGCCGCCCTCGCCCTGCTGCCCGGCGTCTGCCGGCTCGTCGAGGCCCTCTCCGCCGGGCAGGCGCGCCTCGCCGCCGCGCTGCTGGCCCCCGGCCGCACCCAGCTCCTGACCGAACGCACCGACCGCCTCGCCCTCACCCGCAGTCGCGCCATCGACGCCCAGGCCGCGGAGCTGCGCCGCATCGAACGCGACCTGCACGACGGCGCCCAGGCCCGCATCGTCGCCCTCGGGATGTCGCTGGCCTTGGCCGACCGGCGGCTACGGCAACTCGGCCCGGCCGCCGACGCCGCCCGGGCGGACCTCGCCGCCGCCCGGGCCGACGTGACCCGCGCCCTGGACGAACTGCGCCACCTCGTGCGCGGCATCCACCCCCCGATCCTCACCGACCGCGGTCTGGACGGCGCCCTGGCCGCCCTCTTCGCCGACCACCCCCTGCCCGTCACCGCCGACGTCCACCTGCCCCGCCGCCTGGCCCCCGCCCTGGACGCCGCCGCGTACTTCCTCATCGCCGAAGCCCTCACCAACACCGCCAAACACGCCCACGCCACCGCGGCCACCGTCACCGTCCGCACCCGCCCCGACGGCACCCTGAACGTCACCGTCACCGACGACGGACGCGGCGGCGCCGACCCCGACGGCCCCGGCATCTCCGGCCTGCGCCGCCGCATCGAAGCCCTCGACGGCACCCTCACCCTCACCAGCCCCACCGGTGGACCCACCACCCTGCACGCGGAGTTCCCATGCGCCTCGTGATCGCCGAAGACCTGCTCCTCCTGCGCGAGGGACTCATCCGCCTCCTCACCGCGACCGGCCACCAGGTCCTCGCCGCCGTCGAGACCGGCCCCGACCTCATCGACGCCGTCACCACCCACCGCCCCGACCTCGCCCTGGTCGACGTCCGCCTCCCGCCCGGCTTCCGCGACGAAGGACTGCGCGCCGCCATCGAAGCGCGCTCCCGCCACACCCCGGCCACCCCGGTGATCATCCTGTCGCAGTACGTGGAACGCACCTACGCCGCGGAACTGCTGGCCGACGGCCGCGGCGGCGTCGGCTACCTCCTCAAGGACCGCGTCACCGACATCGACGCCTTCCTCGACGCCCTCGAACGCGTCGCCGCGGGCGGCACCGCCCTCGACCCGGAAGTCATCACCCAGATCTTCGCCCGCAACAGCCAGGACACCAACCTCGCCCGCCTCACCCCGCGCGAACACGAAGTCCTCGCCCTCATGGCCCAGGGCCTCTCCAACTCCGCCATCGCCGCACGCCTCGTCCTCGCCCCGGTCTCCGTCGAAAAACACATCGGAAACCTCCTCGCCAAACTCGACCTCCCCACCACCAGCGACACCCACCGCCGCGTCCAGGCCGTCCTGACCTACCTCAACGCCTGACCTGTCACGCGCCCCTCGGCGCGTGCGAGCTGCCGGGACGGCGATGAACCCGGCCAAGCGGGCGGGGGCGACAACGGGACCCCGGACAGCGCGAGCGATCTGCGGGACGCCGAGGGACGCCGCCGCTCCGGATGGCTTCCTGCAGGCATCCCCGGCCCCGCGCGGGCGCGCTGTGCGCTGTGCGCTGTCCCGACGGCGCTGGTCGCCGCTGGGCCGGTGGGCCGACGCCAGGACGGCGCCGGTGACCCTCAGGCGTGCCAAGTGCCCATTTGCCATTTCGAAGGCGCGCGTTGAGGGGCCTTCTGTGTCTGGGACTGGCGTGTGGGCGGTACCTCATCCTTGGACGGGGAGTGTGGGTGAGTCGCGCGAGGGGCGTGCGCGCCTGCCGGCTCCGGCGCGTGGGAGTGGAAGGCCGGTCAGGGCCGGTTGTTCGGGCATCAATGAGGTGAGAGGAGGTGAGGAAAAATGGAGATGGTGCTTCTTGATCTGCAAGCCATGAAGCCCTTCGAGGCCGAGGAGGTGGGCCCGGACTTCGCGGCCAGCATCGGTGGCAGTGGCCTCAGCATTTTGCTCTGCCCCGAGGACCCGAGTAACGGCGGGAGTATCTGAGGGTTGCTGATGGGCCGGCCCGGCTGTCGTACGCGCGTACTGCGCGGTCTCGGTTCTCGGCGAACGGGGTGGCTGAGCGGTGGGAAGAGAGGGCCCGGGCAGCAAGCCGCGCAGCGGCGGTGCCTTCGGCGAGTGATCGTCCGCGGCTGCCTTCGGCGTGACGACGATGAGATCGATGTCGGTCGCGGTCAGGCAGCGGCCGGCATGACGGCCGGGACGGTTCGCGGCACCGTTTTCCGGGCCGGTTCACGGGTGAGACAGCGGGTCATCAGCGTGATGGATGCCCAGGTGATGAGCGGCTCACCGACCTGGGGCAGCCTTTCGTGGTCCCGGCAGTGCCGCCGGGCCCTCGTGATCCACAACAGGGAGCCTTCCACCACCCAGCGACGGGGCAGCACCACGAATCTCTTGGTGTTCGGCGGCCTGCGGACGGTCTCCAGCGCGATGTCGCACCGGTCCTTGGCCCAGGCCACGAGCTTGCCGGCATGGTTCGAGCCGGCCCAGACGGTCGCGATTTCCGGGTGCATGACGTTCAGCCGGAACAACGGTTCCTTGGCCGCCTCGCGGTCGGTGACGTCGGCCGGAGTGACCATGACGAGCAGGACCAGGCCGCGGGTGTCGACCGCGAAGTGTTGCTTGCGGCCGTTGATCAGCATGGCCCCGTCGAAGCCGCGGCTGTCCCTGCCGACCGTCTCGGACGCCTTCACGCTCCGGGAGTCCACGACCACTGCCGTGGCCTGCGGCGACTTGCCGCTGCTGATCTCACCGCCCGCCGCAGCTCGTCACGGATCAGACTGATGGCGCCGCAGGCCGCCCAGCACCGGGCGAACCCGTAAATCGTCCGCCACGGGGGGAAATAGGACGGCATCGCACGCCACTTGATGCCGTTGTCGACGAGGATGCTTCTCCGGCCGGTCCCGGCCAACTTCGCAGGCAGCAGGCGGGAGCAGGTCTCAAACAAGGCCCACTCGACATCGGTCGTATCGGACGGATAGCGGAGTCGGCGCATCTCCAAGGGCGGGGTCCTGGCAGCGGCCGGGTGCCGCGGGGGAGCCGGCCAGGGTCAGGCCCCCTGGTCCCTTCTCATGCGTGCCGGCGCCCCTGGGACCAGCGGCCAGGCCGGCCTCGACCGCTTTGATCTGCGTGTTCAGGTAGTTCGCCCACCGGCTGTCGGAGAAGAGCGCCAACCCCGCTCCCACGCCGCCAACTCCGCCTCGCTTACGCAGAAGTGATAACCCTCCTCGCGCGTCCGGATCAGCGGAGGCCAGCCCCGCTCACCGGATAAGTCCCGCAGGGCCCGCAGGCCGCTGCGGGTCTGGCAGAGACTCAGCTCACAGGCGCCCCTCAGGCGTCTGATCATCAGCCCCGACGGGGCTGCCTCCATCAGCACGATCTGGATGAGCTCGACGTGACACTCCGCGGCCGGTGAGCGTTCGCGCACGATCGCTCACCGGTGGAAGGCGCCGAGCAGGTCGACGAACTCCTCCGTCCGCTCGATCCGCCTTACCGCCGGCCCGGCCGGTGAGATCTGGCGGAAGGCCGCCGCCTGCCGGCGGGAACGGTCGGCCTCAGCCCGGTTGACCATGCGACGAGCCGTGTCATCGGCCGCGCCCCACGCGGCGACCTCCGGCCACCGCAGCACATCGCTCGCCACCTTCGCAACGGCGTCGTCCCTCACCAGGCCCCGCACCGCTTCCTCGCCGACGCCGGCGAGGCGGTGTGCCCGGTGTGCGGGAGCCGGTGGATCGCGGGTGTGGTCCGGCGGTCGGCGGCGGTGTACTGCCCGCCGCGGTGCAAGGTGAGGGCTTGGAGGAGCCGGGAGAACCGTTCGGAGAGCGGTCACGGTAACCGCAGCTCGAACACCTCACCGGTCACTGGACTCCTCGTCTTTCCCGTGCGGCCGCCCGGGCGCGCCACCGTGGGTGCGATCCGGGCGAGCCGGGCTTCGAGATCTGGGAGGTGGGTTGCAGTTGCTGAGCACGCCGTGCCGTTTGTCGCGTTTAGGTCGTTGTACGGCGAAGAGATGCTGGACCGGACGAACGGGAACGAGGGTGGCGTATGAGTGCGGCGACGCGGGCCAAATCAGCGTGTAGACGGGCGGCGCTTGCCGGTGCGGGGCTGGGTGCGGTGGCGTTGTCCGCGGCGCCGGCCCATGCGGTCGTCGGCGTCGGCAACGGCACGACGGGCAATGCCTGCGTCGAGGCGGGAGCTCCGCGCGCGGGCGGTGCGACGCAGTTCAGCAAGGGCAGCCTGTCGGGCAACGCCGGGCAACTGCCGGTCGGGCTGCCCCGCAATCACTGCGGCAACAGCGGACTCACCTGTGTTGTGGGCGGCTTTGAGGGCTTCTAACCGTCCACGTGGCCGGTGGTCGGATGACACCATGCCGCGCACTACGTCGTCCTACAGAAAGTGCGGTGGATGACTCCGGCGCTTGATCCCCTGGCAGCGGATGATCCGGCGGTGGCCGAGTGGCTGGCGGCGACCGGCCGTTCCGCTGCCGCGCTCCAGGAGCTCGGGCGGCGGCGCCCGGGGTGCGGACTGACCCGGGCGCTGGCCGTGCTGGCGGACAGCGACGCGCTGGACGACGCGACACTACGCGACGAGCTGGTGCTCGCTCATCGGGCGGCCACGGCGGCGGGGGCGCGTGAGCAGTCGCTCGTCTACGCGATCTACCTCTACACCCACCGGCACTACCAGGCCACCGCCGACCATCTCGTGGTGCACTTCGCCCAGTTCCCGGCCGACGAGATCGCCGGCAGCATGCTGGGCGCCTTCGCCCTCGCCGGCCCCCTGGAGTACCGCGAGCACGGCCACGTCCTCGCCGAGCGGCAGTACGCCCTGGCCGGGCCCGAGTCCTGGCCGTGGGCCTCCTGGCTGGCGGGGGCACGCGCCGAGCAGGGGCGCCCCGACGACGCCTGGGCGCTGGCCGAGCACGCCCTGCACCTCAACCCCCGCTCCGGCCCGGCCGCGCACGCCCGCGCGCACGCCGAACACGACCACGGCACCGGACCCGCCGCCACCGCCTTCATCGACACCTGGCTCGCCGCCGACCCCCACGCCACCCAGCGCCGCCACCTGCAATGGCACGCCGCCCTGCAGTCCATCGCCGCCGGCGACTTCGCCGACGCCCGCCGCCGCGCCGACACCGAACTCCACCACGGAGACGTCGGCATGCGCTCGGCCACCAACTGGCGCCTGCTGCTCGCCGGCCAGACACCCGCCCGTACCGCCGACCTCGACCACATCCACCGCCTCCTGGCCGAACCCGGCGGCTGGGCCGAGGTCTTCCAGACCTTCCAGCTCGCCCTCGGCCTCGCCGTCGCCGCGGACACCGACACCCTCAACGCCCTCTCCCGCCGCGCCGCCGGCGACCCCCGCCCCGACTACGCCGAGGTACTCGCCCCCGTCACCCTCGCCCTGGCCCACATCACCGCCGGCCGCCCGCAAGCGGCCGTCGACCTCCTGAGCGCACTGGGCGAGCGGACCGAACGCATCGGCGGCGTACGCGTCGAACGCGAAATCATCCAGGACACCCTCGCCCGCGCCCTCATCGACACCGGACAGCCCCAACGCGCCGCCCACCTGCTCCGCCACCGCACCACCACACGCCACCACCACACCTACGAGGACCTCCTCCTCACCCCCACGCGAAGCAGCACGGCCTCGGGCGAATGACCGGCTACGGCGGACACCGCCGGCCGGTGCCGCTCCGGCAGCCGGTCAGCACGCAACCAAATCCCCCTATGCCCTTTTTGTGCTTGTTGTGCCTATTTTGGCTAGGTTTCGGGTAGACAGTCGAGGTGGCTACCGTTGAGGAACCCAACACGAGCGGAACGCCGGGCGAGCGACCGAGAGCGTTCACGATCTTCCCGTCGATCCACCTGAGAGACGGCCGGGTAGTACACCTGGTGAAAGGGGAGCCCGGCCCCGAACCGATCAGCGACGACCCTCTCGCGGTCGCCCGCTCCTTCCGGAGGGACGGCGCCGAATGGCTCCATGTGCTGTCCATGAGCACCTCAGGCCACCCCTGCGACCTGGAAGCAATCGCCGCCCTCGTCGAGAAGTCCGGGCTGAAGGTCCAGCTCGCCGGCTCCCACGCGGTCGTCGACGACACCTCCCTCGCCCGGGCCCTCGCCACTGGAGTCCACCGGCTGAACCTGAGCACCGCCGCCCTGGAGGACCGGCGCTGGTGCGCCAAGGTGATTTCCCTGCACGGAGACCGCATCGGAGTGACCCTCCCCGTCTGGATCAGCCCCGACGGCCCCCGCCTGGCCTACCGGGGACGCCTCCAGGACGGCGGGGACCTCTGGTCTCTCATTGAGGACTTCAATCGCATCGGCTGCACGCGCTACGCGGTCACCGATGTCGGCCGCGAGGGAACCATGACCGGCCCCAACCTCCAACTGCTGAAGGAAGTCGCCCAGCGCACCGACGCCCTGATCCTCGCCGCCGGCGGCATCGCCACCCTCGACGACGTACGCGCCGTCGCCAGGCTCGCTCCACACGGAGTGGGCGGTGCGCTCATCGGCCGAGCCCTGTTCGCCGGCGCCTTCACCGTACGGGAGGCCGTCAGCGTTGGTGTCGCCTCGTAGCCCGGTCAACAGACTCACCGCCCGCCACCATGTTGAGGGTGCGAGACCACGCGGTTCCTGACCCACCTCCAACGTCCTGCAGCCAGGGCCGGAAGACGGTCAACAGGTGGTGGCCGCGGGCGTCATGAACCGGCTTGACCTGCGGTGACGCCAGCGTCTCCAGCGGCGAGGCCGGGCGCGGCAGATGACCGAGGCCGAGGATTGGCCCCCGCCGACCTCCCACCTTCCTGAATACCTGTCAAATCGGCGCGTCGACGCCGCCGCATGGGTTGAAGCGGCTGCCGATAGGGAGTCCGGCGAGGTTGCCGCCGACGGTTCCGGCACCGCTGCGGGTGACACCGGCCGCCCGGGAACCCTGGTGGTTGACACAACCGTTGCCGAAGGCAGGGGACAGGACATCGCCAATACCGCCAGCGGACGCCGGAGCTGCGGTAGTGAAACCGATGCCCGTCGCAGCGGCAGTCAGCCTCAGGGCGCAATCCGACACCTGCGCATGCCACGACAACGACGGACCCATGACTCCGGTCGCTCTGCTCTCGCCAACGGGATCCCGACTGTCCACCCATCGGCTACTGGCAGCTCGAACACGTACCCATTCGTACGCGGCCACAACAGCGGAAAGCCGCCGTCGCGGGAGCGACGGCCGCTTGAGCGCCTGCGAGGGTGGGCCGATCAACGAGCCAGCCGGCCGGGATGACGATGAGCCGACCCTCCGCACTCTCGGGCAGCGACCGACGTGCAACTGACCTTGCGTCACCGGACACTTCACGTCCGAATGAGTGGCGCACCGAATTCTGGATAGTTAGTATCCAGGTATGCGCATGGGTGAAGGCGTGGAGTGGGGGTTGCACTGTTGCCTGACGCTGGCCTGGCTCGACAACGAGCCGGTGCCGTCGGCGAAGCTCGCCGCCCTCTTCGATATCTCGCCCACGTATCTCAACAAGTGCCTCCAGCGCTTGGTCAGAGCGGAGATCCTCACCTCGACGCCCGGCTCGCGGGGTGGCGTACAGCTCGCGCGAGCCCCGGAAGACATCACACTCATGGATGTCGTCGCCGCCCTGGAGGGGCGGGAAACGCTCTTTCGCTGCACGGAGATCCGGCAGCAGGGGGCAGCGGGCGCGGAGACTTCCGCGCGTGAGTTCACGCGACCGTGCGGCATCGCCACCGCGATGCGCCGAGCGGAACTGGCCTGGCGGCGCGAGCTGGCCGGGCAGACCATTGCTGACCTCATGGCCTCGGCGCCGACCAGTTCCGCGCGCCGGATCCGCCGCAGCTACGACCACATCAGCGCCCGCCCCGGAGTCTGACGCAGGGGCCGAGGGCAGTCGGCGTGCGCGAAGACCGCCGCTTCCCGGAAGGGCCGCAATCTATGGAGATTCCGGATGTCAAATATCCTGAATAGGGGTTCGAGGGCCAGGCCCGCGACACAGCGGACCGCTGCCGGGGACGGCGGGCTCGCACCCACCTTCGTACTCGCCCTGGGCACCTTCGCGGTGGGCACGGACGCCTTCATCACCGCGGGCTTCCTCCCCTCCATGGCCCACTCGCTGCACGTGTCCTCTTCCGCCGCCGGGCAGTCCGTCACGCTGTTCGCCGCGGCCTATGCCGTCCTCTCACCCGTGCTCGCCACGATGACGGCGCGGCTGCCCCGGCGGGCACTGCTCGTCGGTGCGCTGACGGTGCTGGGCCTGGCCAACCTGCTGTCCGCGCTCGCGCCGAACTACCCCGTTCTGATGGCGAGCCGGGTCCTCGCCGCCGCCGGAGCCGCCGCCTACACGCCCAACGCGGGGGCGGTCAGCGCGACGCTGGTCCGCGCGGAACTGCGTGCCCGGGCCCTGGCCGTGGTGATCGGCGGACTGACCGTGGCCACCGCCCTCGGTGTGCCGCTCGGCAACGTCGCGGCTCACTGGACGAGTTGGCGCATCGCGTTCGGCGGCGTGGTGGCGCTCTGCGTGCTGTGCGCGGCCGGAGTCTTCCTGGTCATGCCCCGGCTTCCCGGAGCCGGCCGGGTGCCGCTGCGCACCCGGCTGGCCGTGCTGCGCAGGCCCGGTGTGCTGTCCGTGCTGCCGCTGACCGCTCTCGGCATGGCCGCGTGCTACACCGCCTACGCGTACAGTGTCCCCGCCTTCGACGCGGTGGGCGTGTCCGGTTCCGCCATGGTCCTGATGCTGTTCCTGTACGGACTCGGCGCCGTGGTCGGCAATTTCCTCGCCGGCCAGGCCACCGACAGAGTCGGTGCGGTACGGGTGTTGACGGTCGGTTACGCCGTCATGGCGCTCACCTTCACCCTGTTGGCCTGGATGGCGGCCGCCTCCACCAAGGATCTCACAGCCCTGGTCGGTGTGTTCGCCTTCACCTGGGGAGCCAGCAGTTGGTGCCAGACACCCGCGCAGCAGCACCGGCTGATCGCCGCTGCCCCTCAGGAGGCCCCGCTGGTGGTGTCGCTGAACTCCTCCGGCATCTACCTCGGCATCGGCCTGGGCACGGTCATCGGCGGGCTGAGCCTCTCGTCGGGACTGGGACTCACCTACGCGCTGGGAGCTGTGCTCGCCGCGGTCGCCTTGGTCTGGCTGGTGGTCACCGCCCGCGTGGCCGGCGTCCGGACCACCGAGGAGGGGCGATGACCGTCCTGGACACGCCCACGAGTGTGGCTGCCGGTACCGCCCCGGACCCCTTCGTCCCACCCGTCACCGGCGCGGGCTGACTGATGCGCGCGTTCGAGGCGGCGGGCACCGACTCGTCTTCGGCATGCCGGGCGGCGCGATCCTGCCCGCGCCCGCGTACGACGCGCTGCTCGACGCCTCGGCCATCCGGCGCGTACTGGTCCGCCACGAGCAGGGGGCGCCGGACGCCCTGGCCACCGGCCGGGCCGGGGGATGCGTGGCCTCCTCCGGCCGCCCCTCCGGCCCCGGAGCGACCGACCTGGTCACGGCGATCGCCGACGCACACGCACACGCACACGCACACGCCAAGAGCGTGCCGCCGGTGGTGA
Organism: Streptomyces sp. URMC 126; assembly: GCF_051386555.1. Lineage (NCBI taxonomy): Bacteria > Bacillati > Actinomycetota > Actinomycetes > Kitasatosporales > Streptomycetaceae > Streptomyces > Streptomyces sp. URMC 126. Next base: position 15,138 of record NZ_JBPQTX010000034.1, on the reverse strand, counting down.
TCACAGGTCAGGCCCCGCGCTCCCTCCCCGGCAGGAACTCCTTCCAGGAAGTCGACATCTGCGCACCACACGGTCGATCACACGGCACAACCGGGCGCTCGAAGCTTTTCGACCGGCATGCAGACGCCGCAGACGAGGAGCCCGAGCCGGTGCTGGTGGACATCGCCAAGGACACGCCGCAGCAGCAGGTGCCCCCACCCACGATCCACTGCACGCCGCCGGCGCGGCGTCCTGGCCTCGCCCCCGCCGTGCCCGCGATCCCGGCAGGCGATCACGCGGATGCCCCGCCGACCCCAGAGTCGGTGACGGCCGCCGTGGCACGTGGGTAGGAGCGGCCCCCGGCGGTGTACGTGGTCGGGCCCGGCGGTCACGCCCTGTGGGCCGAGGAGTGCCCTGGCGCACCGGCGGGGCCGACGGGGGTACGCCGGACCAGCCGCCCTGGGTGCGGCCCGGCCGCCCCGACCTGACCTTCTGGGCGGTCATCGGCGAGGACTGCTCGCCGGCCACGGGCCGGGAGCCGGCCACCGGGGCGGTGAACGGCATCCCCTTCAGGGTCGCCGTGCCGCGCCGCGACGCCGACCGTCCGCCGGTGGACTTGGCGTCCCTGGCCGAGTCGATGGGCTGCGTCGGCATGCGCCGCACCACCCCGAGCGAGTCGGACGCCGCGGTCCGGCGCTCCGGCACCGTCCAGGACCGGCCGGTGCTGCCGGACGTCGTCCTCCCGTGCCGGGACACGGCCTGTCAGGCCGGGCGGGATCCCGCGCAGAGCCCCGCCCGGTCCGCCCTCGAAATGCCGCCCCGGCCGTCAGCGACCGTCCTGAGACTGCGTCAACAACCGCGCCAGCTCCCGGCGTTTGATTTTCGTGGTGGCGGTCTGCGGCAGCTCGTCCCACCGCCGCTGCGCAGGCTCGGCGAGCGCGGGCAGGTCGGCCACCGCCCGGTTCCACCGCGCCCGGTCGAGCGGCCGGTCGTCGCGCGTGCACACCACCGGAACGGGCATGCCGCTCTCGGCCGGGACGATGACGACTTCCAGTAGTTCCGGCAGCCGGGTGAAGAGCTTGTCCTCGATCTCCAGCGTGCTGCTGATACCCGGGATCTCGTCCACCTCGCGGTCCAGCAGATGCAGGCATCCCCACCTGGTGCGGTAGCCGAGATCTCCCATCCGCCACCAGCCGTCCGGCGAGATCTGCCGGTCGAAACGTTCCTGCTCCCCCAGGTAGGTGACAATCCGCCCGCCGCTGCGCACCTCGATGAATCCGGGCGAGTCCTTGGTGGGCGGACGGCCGTCGCGGCCGGCCACCCGGACGTCGGTCAACCCCGGGAAGGTCCGTCCCACGCACCTCCCGTCCGCACCGAAGCGGTGGCGCCGGGTGTACGTACGGGCTGTGATGGCGCCGGTCTCGCTCTGACCGTAGGTCTGCGCGAAGAACGGCACGGCCCGCTCCGAGGCGGCCAGCAAGGTGGCCACGGTGCGGGGATGGATGGCGTCGAAGGTGTTGCCGAAACAGCGCACTCTCGCCAGCGGCTTCGCCGGGTGGTCCGCGAGTACCTCCCAGCGCAGCAGCGTATTGGGATGCGCCTCGATGACGCCCGGCGGTACCCGAGCGAACATCTCGGCCGCGTTTTCGGGGGCGTCGTCCCGCAGCAGGATCAGCGGATGGCCGCGCAGCGCGAACAGTGCCGCACCGCTGATCATGCGCGAGTGCGCGAACGAGACGTGGACGGCGATCGGCTCCCGCCGACTCACCGGGGCCAGCAGCACCGACTGCGGACGGCAGCGGGCCAGAATCGTGTGTCCCGTCTGGACGGCCAGCTTCGGCAGTCCGGTCGTGCCCGAGGTGTGCGTGATCAGCGCCGGCAGCTCCTGCGGCAGGGTCACCGCGGGCACGCGCTCGCATCCGGCCAGCGAAGCGAGCGACACCGCCCCCGGAAAGCCGCCGGCGGCCACCAGCACGCGTTCCGACAGCTCGAAGACCTCGGCCGGCAGATCCCGCGTGAGCTTGGCCTCGTCCGTGACCAGGGTGGGCCGGCCGATCCGCCGCAGCAGTTCGGCAACCGTGGCGCCGTCCAGCTTCGCGGAGAGCAGCACCGGCACACCACCGACGCGCGCGATGCAGTAGGCGAGCAGTGAGACGTCGAACCCGTCCGACTTGTGGATGACGACCCGTTCCCCGGGGCGCACCCGCGCGGCCCACAACCGGGAGGCGAAGTCGTCGATCAGATCGGCCAACTCCGTGAGCGTCAGGCGGCGCCCGAGCTCGGGCGCGATGTCGAGATCGTGGTCCAGATAGACGGGACTCGCCGGCCGGCGGGCCGCCGCTCGGTCGAAGACCGTTCCCAGCCGTATCCCCTTGTTGGCGACACCCTGCAGAAACATGCCCAACATGCTGGGACGCCGGCAACGCGCTGCCAACGCGGGCCTGCACCACTGTGTCAACTCCTAATACCCTCAGCCGATTTACTGGGCGAAGCGGCACGCGCTGATGACCATCGAGCGCGCGCCGGAGAAGCGGTGCACGCCGTGGCCGGTCACTCCGGAACCGAGCTCCACACGTGCGCACCCCGCCCCTCGTGCCCTCGGCTGACGTTCGACGAGCAGGTGGAGGGGCTGACCACGCGCTACTGCCGCTACACCCCGCTTCTCCTCGACGTGCCGGGGGCGGTGGGCTTGGCGCTCGCCGGCGGCGCGCGCGGGGCCCGCCTGCTGGATGCGTCGCAAGCGGTGGCGAGCCGGGTAACACTGCTGTCCCTCGTCCTGGCGGTGCCCCAGCCAGTCATGACCTGCCCGAGGGTCCCTGGTGTCGAGGCAATCGCCGGGAAGCGGTCGCGCCGCTACGGCATCGTGCCGGCCGACATCGAGAACCGCGCCGTAGTCGACGTGCCGCCGGCCGGCAGGTCCTCTGCGCAGGGGCGGGTTCGCGTTCGGGCGGGAACCGGCCGGGCCGAGACGGACGGCCGCCTTCTCGGCCGGGCACAAAGAGCTCGCCAGTACCGAGGGCCGCTGTTTTCACTGGCAGGGCGACTGAGGCGAGGTCGGTGGTGGCGTTGCGGTGAAGCACACGCGTTGCGCGACGACCAGTGTGCCGCCGCTGTCCCACATGCCTCCGTTCGGATTCAGTACCTTGATTTTGTTGGCGAGGGTGCAACTCGCGTTCTTGTACACGGTGGCGACGGCATTCGTGCGGTTGGTCGCGTTGACCGCGCCACCCGAGATCGTCCGGCACGACTCATTGGGCGGATCGGAGATCACATCCTGCTGACCGGAGTCCGCTCGCAGGTACTGGAAGTCACCGCTGGCCGCGTAGGACGAGGCGGGAAGTGCGGCGAAGAGCAAAAGAGCCCCGCCGAGGGCCAGTCCGGCCCGGAGCGTTCCCTTGAGTGAATACGACATGGGGAGATGCCTCCTCATTGTCCCTTCGGGGTGCTTGCGCGGCACACAGTGTCCGCAACCCCCTCGGATAGGGCCTTCCCGTGCAGAATGACACGAACCCTGCGCCACCCGAACGGATGACCAGCGACCCTGCTGTTCCGCACAGCCGCCTCGCGGCGCACCGACCTCAGTACCAAAAATCCATCACGCTAAGTAGTTTCCACATGGGCTGACGTTCGGTCAGTAAAGTCAGCATTAGGTCAGCATCAGTACCGCCACAGACCGCTACCGCCCGCCGGAGGGCGTCGGGATCAGACACTACTCACACTGCCGCTGACCTACAGGAATGCAGGTCAGCGACCTAACCGACCGTCATCTAAGGAGCCCCCTGTGAAAATGCTGATCAATGTTCCCGAGTCCGTCGTCCCCGACGCGCTGCGTGGTATGGCCGCCGTTCATCCCGAGTTGTCCGTCGACGTCGAGGGGCGGGTCGTGCGGCGGAGGGATGCGCCGGTGGCGGGGAAGGTGGGGCTGGTGTCGGGGGGTGGGTCTGGGCATGAGCCGTTGCATGGGGGGTTCGTGGGGGCGGGGATGCTGGACGCCGCGTGTCCCGGGGCGATTTTTACGAGTCCCGTGCCCGATCAGATGGTGCGCGCCGCGGCTGCCGTGGACAGTGGGGCCGGTGTGCTGTTCGTCGTGAAGAACTACACCGGTGATGTCCTGAACTTCAATATGGCCGCGGAGCTCGCCGAGGACGAGGGCATCCAGGTGGCCAGTGTGCTCGTCAACGACGATGTGGCGGTGACCGACAGCACGCACACGGCCGGCCGCCGGGGTACGGGGGCCACGCTGTTCGTGGAGAAGATCGCGGGGGCGGTGGCGGAGGCGGGGGCGCCGTTGGCGCGGGTCGAGGCGGTCGCGCGGCGGGTGAACGAGGTGTCGCGGAGCTTCGGCGTCGCGCTGTCCGCCTGTTCGACGCCGAGCAAGGGCGGCCCCACCTTCGACCTGCCGGCCGGCGAGCTGGAGCTCGGGGTGGGCATCCACGGGGAGCCGGGCCGGGAGCGCCGGGCGATGATGACGTCCGGGGAGATCGCCGACTACGCCGTGCACGCGGTGCTGGACGACCTGCACCCCACCGGCCCGGTCCTGGCGCTGGTCAACGGGGCGGGCGGGACGCCGCTGCTGGAGCTGTACGGCTTCGCGGCGGAGGTGCACCGCGTGCTGCGCGAGCGCGGGGTGCCGGTGGCCCGGACGCTGGTCGGGAACTACGTCACCTCCCTCGACATGGCCGGCGCGTCCGTGACGCTCTGTCAGGTGGACGACGAGATGCTGCGTTGGTGGGACGCGCCGGTACGGACTCCCGCGCTGCGCTGGGGGTGTTGAGCACGTCGCGGGGTCGGGCGTCGGTCGGGGTCAGGCGTCGGCGTCGGGCTCCGCGCCGTACCACACCGTGGTGACGTTGCAGAACTCGCGGATGCCCTGCCCCGACAGTTCGCGGCCGTAGCCGGAGCGCTTGACGCCGCCGAAGGGGAAGGCCGGGTGGGAGGCGGTCATACCGTTGAAGAAGACGCCGCCCGCCTCCAGGTCCCGTACGAAGCGCCGCTGTTCGTCCTCGTCCCGCGTCCAGACGTTGGAACTGAGCCCGAACGGCGAGTCGTTGGCGACCGACACGGCCTCGTCGAGGTCCGCGACGCGGTAGACGGTGGCCACCGGGCCGAACGCCTCCTCGCGGTGGATCCGCATCTCCGGGGTGACGTCGCTGAGTACGGTCGGCTCGTAGAACCAGCCTCCGGCCAGCTTCCCAGGCAGGGCGGGCCGGCCGCCGCCGCAGCGGGCCACCGCCCCCAGCCGCACCGCGTCGTCGACCAGTTCCTCGACGTCGGCGCGCCCCTGCTCGGTGGCGAGCGGGCCGACGTCGGTGGCCTCGTCCAGCGGATCGCCGACGGTCAGCCCGTCCATCCGGGCGGTGAAGCGCTCCAGGAACGTCTCGTAGACGTCCGTGTGGACGATGAAGCGCTTGGCGGCGATGCAGGACTGGCCGTTGTTCTGGACGCGGGCCGTCACCGCCGTCCGGACGGCGCGGGCCAGGTCGGCGGAGGGCATCACCACGTACGGGTCGCTGCCGCCCAGCTCCAGGACCGTCTTCTTGATCTCGTCGCCCGCGACGGCCGCGACCGAACGGCCCGCCGGTTCGCTGCCGGTGAGGGTGGCGGCGGCCACCCTCGGGTCGCGCAGGACGGACTCGACCGCGCCGGAGCCCATGAGCAGGGTCTGGAAGCAGCCCTCGGGGTAGCCGGCCCGGCGGAAGAGGTCCTCCAGGTACAGGGCCGTCTGCGGCACGTTGGAGGCGTGCTTGAGGAGTCCGACGTTGCCGGCCATGAGCGCGGGGGCGGCGAACCGGATCACCTGCCAGAGCGGGAAGTTCCACGGCATGACCGCCAGGACGGGGCCCAGCGGGCGATAGTGGACGCGGACGGCGGCCGCGCCCGAGTCGGCGACCGCGTCGGACGGCGGGTGCTCGTCGGCGAGCAGGGACTCGGCGTGCTCGGCGTACCAGCGCATGGCCTTGACGCACTTGGCCGCCTCCGCGCGGGCGGCGGCGAGCGGCTTGCCCATTTCGAGGGTCATGGTGCGGGCGATGTCGTCCGCGTCCTCCTCCAGGAGGTCGGCGGCGCGGTGGAGGAGCCGGGACCGCTCGGCGAAGTCGCGGGTCCGGTGGTGGCGGAACGCGGCGTTCGCCGCGGCCACCCGGCGCCCGATCTCGTCCGGGGCCATGGCCTCGAACGTCTTGAGGGTCTCGCCGGTCGCGGGGTTCACCGTGGCGATGGGCATGGGCGTCCTTCCTCAGCGGCGGCTCGGACCCGGCCTGACGGCCTCCGGTGACGCCGCCGGGGTGACCGGCGGCGACTCGGCGGCCCCGCCCCGCCTCGGTGGTACGCCGGGGCGGGGACCGGGGTGGCACCAGGGCGGTACCGGGGCGGTACCGGGTCTCCTCGTCTCGACCTTGCGGCGCTCCGCCTGCCCGCGCAAGGCGGCCCGTATACCGCCCGTATGCCGGTGGGCGCGGACGCCGCCCCGGCGGGTGGGGGTGCGGGGTAGGTCGGCGACGATGGCGTCGGCGCGGGGACGATCGTCCGTCCGGAGGCCGAGGCCTTCGGGGCCCGGGCCCCTGAACGGCCGCACCGCGACGCCGTACCGCCCGTGCCACGCGGGGCGGACGGGTGGTACGGCGTCGCGGTACGGCCGTCGTGTGCGCTCTTGCGGTGCGGCCCGAGCCGCTCCGACCCGTACGGGGCGTCCCCGCCCCCGGAGGACATCCCCTTACGGGCCTCGCCCGACGCCCCCGCCCTACCGACGCACCCGAGCCACCGATCCCCCCGACGCCACCGACACCGCCGAGCCCCCCCACGGTGCCCAATCAGCGCCCCAGCACCGCTCAGCGCGGCGGCTTCTCCCGCGCCTCGTCCGCCGCCCGGCCCGGGCCCGGCAGCCGGGCCCGGCCGAAGAGGCCCGCGTCCCAGCGTCCGATGCTCTCCCCCGTCGGCCCGGCCGGGCCGGAGGTGGCCTCCGCGGCCACCGCGCCGCCCCGCTCGGGCAGCCCGGACGGGATGACGGTGCCCTCCATCGCGGAGACCTCCGGGCGGTCCGGGAGCAGCCTCGTGCGGTAGAGGAGGGTGACGGCGAGGGCGGAGGAGAGTCCGAAGGCGACGCAGCCCAGCCAGGGCAGCCACGGGCACTCGTACTGCTTGCCGATGTCCATCGTCCAGCCGACGACGGCGTTGCCGCCGGCGGCGGTCAGTCCGGCGAAGACGTAGAACAGCCCGAAATAGGTGCCGGCGAGCGTGTCACGGCCGAAGCGGGGGATCATCTCCAGCACGGCCGGGTGAGCGATCATGGTGCCGACGAACAGCAGCAGCGACCCGATCAGCATGATCGTCATCCGTGGCACGATCTCCCGCAGCCCGTCAGGGGCGCCGTCGGCGCAGATCAGCAGCGGGGGGACGAAGCCGAGGCCCATGAGGACGAGCCCGCCGCCGACCCACCGGCTGCCGCCGCCGTGCCGTTCCAGGGCCCTGGTGATGGGCATCTGGAAGAGGTTGACGGCGGCCCCGGCCCCGAGCAGCACCCCGGCCGCCCCTTCCCAGCCGGACGCCTGTTTCGCCCCGGCGGGCAGCAGCAGGCAGAGCTGGTTCTCGACGGTGAACATGCCGGTCGTGGCGAGCGAGAACAGCAGGAACCGGCGGTTGCCGAAGACCTCCAGCCAGTCGCCGAGGACCGTGCTGCGGTCGGCGGCGGGGGCCGGCCGGTCGGGGATGACCATGGCCTGGGCGACGGTCAGCAGCGCGTAGACGACGGCGGCGGCCACGGCGCAGATCCGGAAGTCGGCGCGGATCAGCACGCTGCCGAGGAGCAGCCCGATCAGCGAACCGATGGTGGCGTAGACGTTGAGGAGGGCGAACGCCTCCGCCTTGCGGTCACCCGCCTCCAGGGCGACGTAGGCCCGGGCGGACGGGTAGAAGAGGCCGGCGGCCAGTCCGTTGAGCAGCGAGGCGCCGAGGACGACCGGCAGCGTGGTGCCGAAGGCGAAGAGGGAGAACCCCAGCGTGCGCAGCGCGCACCCGGTGATGATGACCGCGCGCGGGCCCAGCCGGTCGGCGGCCGAGCCGCCGAGGAGGAACAGGCCCTGCTGGCCGAGGTTGCGTACGCCGAGCACCAGGCCGACGAGCGCGTCGGACATTCCGAGTTCCTGACCCAGATATGCCGCGAGAAATGGCACGAGGATATAGAACCCGATGTCGATGCCAAACTGGTTGATCAGTAGCAGTCGCAATGCGAGAGGAAACTCGCGAGTGACCCGAAAAGCTTTCATGCGCGTCCCTGCATTCAGCTCGAACAGGGGAGGAGAATCGCCCTGAACCGAGGGGGGCATTGGGGCCCGGAGGGTTTGACAGTGCGCAAAGCGATAGGGACGGCTGCCGTCCTGACCTCGTACTTCACCTGATCACCAGCGGTGATCAGCAGCCGCGGCACCCCCGCCGTCCGATTCGTCAGAATGCCCTTCCCGGGGGCCGTACCCCGACGGAAAAAGCCGCACTCACTGACGTGGGATCGAGCGGTTGATCATATGCTTTTGCGGTGCATCCTCAACGACTCCCGACTGCGCTCGGAAGAATACGCACCCCACACGTTAGCAAAGCAAACGGATCCCGGATAGAGCGGAGGTCGGGGACTTCAAGTGACACGGCCGAGGAGTGGCCGAATTTGTTTCCGCGTTTTCCTTCGAACACTGGAACTCGCGTACTGTGAACTGGCCTCCGACGGCCGGTGCGTCAGGCGGCGGCGGGCCCGGGCGCCCGACGGACGTCACACGACGGGGGCATTCAGATCCGGGGAACGCCGTGAGGGGTCCGGAAGAGGGGTGTCTCAGACGGAAGCGGGTCGTCCGCCGGCGAGGCCGAGACGGTCGCGGATCACCCGCACGGCGGCCTCGGCATCGTCCACCGTCACCGTGAACGAGCGGCCGTCGCCGAGCCGGACGACGAAGCCCTCGCCCCGGCGCACCACGACCGCCGTCCCCTGCTCCGGCCGCCAGCGGTAGCCCCAGCCGCCCCACTGGCGGGGCGTGACCCGGGGCGCGAACACCGCGTCGACCACTTGCGCGAGGGGGATACGGGTCCGCGGCAGCCCGATGTGACCGCAGCGGACCTCCAGGGTCTCCTGGTCGACCCGCACCGCCACGTGCACGAACGCGATCGTGCCGTAGAGCATGAGCAGGCCGGCGGCGACACAGCCGACGACGGACATCACAAGCGGGATGACACCCGAGGTCCAGGGGTGCGCGACGGCCAGGTCGATGCCCAGCGCCATGCAGGCGGCTCCGGCGGCGGCCAGCAGCCACTGCACACGGTTGGTGGCGCGTCCTGTCCAGACGACGGGCTCGCCGTCCTCGCACCCCTGAACACGCCCCTGATCGTGACCTTCGTCGTGACCCTTCGGGGCCTTCGGCTGGTCCCTCATACCAGGCAGCGTACCGAGGTTCCGCCCCGGCGGCAGGGGTCTCCACGGGGACGGGACCCGCCGGGCCCTGCCCTTACGGGTCGCACCCCTACCCTTACGGGCCACTCCCTTGCCCTTACGGGCCGCGCCCCGTCCCCTACGGGCCCTCAGGGTGCCGCCACGATCCCATTGGGCGGGCGATCCCCTACGGGTACGACCCCAGGGCTACGGCCGTCCCGCCCCCACGCTCGTCAGGGCGCGCCCCTCGGGGTAGCTCAGCGAGGCCGCGTCGAGGACGCCCTCGCGCCCCCCGAGCAGTACCGTCAGGCGGCCCGTCGGCTGCGCGTCCGGCGCCGGGACGGCGCCGATCCGCCGCAGCGCGTGGGCGGCTACCGCCCCGGCGGAGCCGTGCAGGACCAGGGGCGTTCCGGCGAGCGGCTGGACGGCGGCGCGGATGCGCTCGGCGACCAGCTCGTAGTGGGTGCAGCCCAGGACGAGGGCGCGGATGTCGCGCGGGGTGCGGTCCGCCGCCGAGGCGATGGCGGCGTCCACGGCCGCCTCGTCGGCCCACTGGACGGCGTCGGCGAGCCCGGGGCAGGCCACCTCGGTGACCTCGACGCCCGCCGCGAAGTCGCGGATCAGGCCGCGCTGGTAGGGGCTGCCGGTGGTGGAGGGGGTGGCCCAGATGGCCACCGGTCCGCCGCCCGCCGCGGCCGGCTTGATCGCGGGCACGGTGCCGATCACCGGGATGCCCGGCTCCAGCTCGGCCCGGATCGCGGCCAGCGCCCGGACCGAGGCGGTGTTGCAGGCGATGATCAAGGCGTCCGGCCGGTGCGCGGCGGCGGCGCGGGCGCAGCCGAGGGCGCGTTCGGTGACGTCCTCGGGGGTGCGGGGACCCCAGGGCATGCTGCCGGGGTCGGAGGAGAGGACGAGATCGGCGTCGGGCCGCAACCGGTGCACGGCGGCCGCCGCCGCGAGGAGGCCGTTGCCGGAGTCCATGAGCGCGATCTTCACCCGGTCACTTTAATGGATGGGCGGCACACGGGTTGAGGGAGGAGGGGCGGCCGATCCCCGAGGGCCCGGCCCTCCCGTCCGTTTCGCCCCGACTCGTCCCCGGCTCCTCCCCGACCTCCTCCCTGGCTCCTCCCCGGCTTCCTCCGTGACTCGTCGACGATTCCTCGCGACTCCTCCGCGGCTCCTTCCCGACTCCCCCCTTCTCCCCCCTTCCCCTCCGCGCTCCCCGCGCCGGATGGCCCACGCCGGACGGCTTGTACCGGGTGACCCGTCTACCGGGTGGCCCGTCGGGCAGACTGCGACGGGTGAACGCGCTGACATGGATCTCCGTCGGTTCCCTGGCCGCGTGGCTGTGGCTGCTGCTGGGCCAGGGCTTCTTCTGGCGCACGGACGTGCGCCTGCCGGACGGCGGGCCGCCGAGCGGGCCGCCGACCAAGCTGCCCGGCGGAACACCGGACGGACCACCTGACGGACCACCGGACGACGACTGGCCGTCCGTCGCGATCGTCGTGCCCGCCCGGGACGAAGCGGAGGTGCTCCCCGAGAGCCTGCCGTCGCTGCTGGCCCAGGACTACCCCGGCCGGGCCGAGGTGTTCCTGGTCGACGACGGCAGCACGGACGGCACCGGTGAACTCGCCCGATCGCTGGCGGCCGAGCACGGCGGGCTGCCGTTGACCGTCGGCTCCCCCGGCGAGCCCGGGCCCGGCTGGACCGGCAAGCTGTGGGCCGTGCGGCACGGGATGGCGCTGGCCCGGGCCCGCACCGACGCCGAGTACCTGTTGCTGACCGACGCCGACATCGCCCACGCGCCCGGCAGCCTGCGCGCTCTGGTCACGGCGGCCCGTACGGCCGACCTGGACCTGGTGTCGCAGATGGCCCGGCTGCGGGTGGTCACCCCGTGGGAACGGCTGATCGTCCCCGCCTTCGTGTACTTCTTCTCCCAGCTCTACCCGTTCCGCTGGGTCAACCGGCCCGGCGGCCGGACGGCCGCCGCCGCCGGGGGCTGCGTCCTGCTGCGCCGGGAGGCGGCGGAGCGGGCGCGGATCCCGGACGCCATCCGGCACGCGGTGATCGACGACGTGACGCTGGCCCGGGCGGTGAAACGCGGTGGCGGCCGGATCTGGCTGGGCCTCGCCGAGCAGGTGGACAGCGTCCGCCCCTACCCCCGCCTGGGACAGTTGTGGCGGATGGTGTCGCGCAGTGCCTACGCGCAGCTCCTGTACCAGCCGTTGCTGCTGCTCGCCACGGTGGCGGGGCTGGCCGTGGTCTACCTCGCCCCGCCCACGGCCGCCCTGACGGGAGCCGTCACCGGGAACGTCCCGCTCCTGACCGCCGGGGCGGCGGCGTGGGCGGTGATGACGGGCACGTACCTGCCGATGTTGCGCTACTACCGGCAGCCGCCGTGGCTCGCGCCGCTGCTCCCGTTCACCGCCGCGCTATACCTCCTGATGACGGTCGACTCGGCGGTCCAGCACTACCGGGGCCGGGGCGCGGCCTGGAAGGGACGGACGTACGCCCGCCCCGAGGCCACGCCCCGGACTCCGCCCGAGGCCGCGCCCTGAACACCACCGCTCGGGCGCACGGGCACTCGGCCGGGCGTCGCCCTCCGGGCCGGGCGCCCTCGTCCGGGCGCCCGCCCGGTGTCACTTCCGGCCGGGCGTCCAGTTCATGCCCCAGCCGTACGCCCGGTCCAGCGTGCGCTGCGGACTGACGCCCCGGTCGGGGACCAGGTAGCGGGCCTCGCGCTGGACGACGAGGTCGCCGCCGTTGTTGGTGATGAGGGCCAGTGCGCAGACGTTGGACGGCACGGTGCACTCGTCGAGCGAGAAGTCGATGGGCGCGCCGTGCTGCGGCTGGAGGGTGACCGTGGCGTGAAGGCCCGCGAAGCTGCTGGCCCCCTGGTAGATCGTGACGAAGACGAGGATGCGCCGGAAGTCACGGCTGTGGTCAAGGTTGACGGTGAGGTTCTCGCCCTGGGCCGCCGCGCCCGTGCGGTCGTCGCCGTCCAGGTGGATGTAGGGCGGGCGCTGGAGCGAGCCGAAGGAGTTGCCCAGGGCCTGGACGACGCCCTTCGTCCCGTCGTTGAGCTCGAAGAGGCAGCCGAGGTCGAGGTCCAGGTCTCCCTGGAGGGCCCGGGTGAGCCGTCGGCCCCAGCCGCCGCCCTTGGCCGGCTCCTGCTGCCGCATCTGCCAGTTGAGGTTGACGCGCAGTGCTCCGGAGGTGCCGCCCTGCTTGGTCAGCGAGACGGACGGGGCCTCCTTGGTGAGCGTGACCTTGGTCAGGTTCACGGCCCGGGCGGCGGGGGCCGCCGGGGGCTGCGCCGGCGCCGCGGGGGCGCTCACGGGAGCGGGCGCGGGGGCGGGGGCCGGAACCGACGGCGCGGCGGGTGCGGCGGCGGGCGCGGGCCCCGGATCGTCCACCGAGATGCCGAAGTCCGTCGCCAGGCCCGCGAGCCCTCTGTCGTACCCCTGCCCGACGGCCCGGAACTTCCACTCCCCCTGCCGCCGGTAGAGCTCGCCGAGCACGAAGGCGGTCTCGACGGTCGCGTCCTCGCTGTCGAAGCGCGCCAGCTCCGCGCCGCCCGCCGCGTCGAAGACCCGCACGTACAACCCCGGCACCTGCCCGAACGTGCCGCCGTCGGCGGAGGCCGCGAGCACCACGGTCTCCACGTCGGGCTCGACCGAGGCCAGGTCGACGGCCAGGGTGTCGGTCACCGCGCCGGCCGCCGGCACCTTGCCCTCGTGGCGCACCGCGCCGGAGGTGTGCACGGCCTGGTTGTAGAAGACGAAGTCCGCGTCGGAGCGGACCCGGCCCCCGGCGAGGAGCAACGCGGAGGCGTCCACGTCGGGTACGCCGGGGCCGGTCCGCCAGCCCAGTTCTATCCGCACCGCCGGCGCCGGAATCCGGACGTTGGTGCCCTTCAGCATCCCCATCTGCCACCCCTGTAGAGCGATTCCCGGACGGGCCCTTGATCAGGCCCTGAACGATCCGGTCTCTTACACCGGTCCAACGTACCGTGGCCCCCGAATTCTCCGCCTTCGCCCCGATTGGTCGTCGGCACCGCAGGGGCCACCGGAACCAACCCGGGTACCTGACTCCCCAACCGGCACATCGTGGGCTTAACTTAAGGGCTATGACCTCCCCCCGCAGTGCCTACGGCAGCGGTTACTACTCCGCGTCGTCGTTCCCGGACACCCCTATCTACGACAGCCTCGTCGCCGAGCGGGGCACCCCGCAGATCGCCCCGATCCGGGTGTCGGCGCCTTTCGACGGCGGGAGTCAGCTGCCCGCGCTGCCCGCCCTGCCCTCGGGTCCCTCGGGCCACGGCCCGGGCCCGGCGGCCGCGCCCGTGCCGCAGCCGCTGCAGAGCGGGTACGGGCAGCAGCCCCCGCAGTACGGGCAGGGCGGCCCGCAGCCGGGCGGCCTCCAGCAGGCCCCGGCGCCCTACATCCCGCAGCAGGCGTCGGCGCCGCGCGGCTACCCCGGCCCGCAGCAGTACCAGCAGCGCCCGCCCGCGCCCGGCGGCCCGGCGGGCTACGACGCGATGCGTCCGGTGGCGCCGCGTCCGGCTCCCGGCCCGGCGGCGCAGCAGCACGGCCAGCCCGGACCGTACGAGGACCCGTACCAGCAGCGTCCGTACTCGGGTCCCGGCGGCTACTGACCGGCGGGCACGGGAGGCCGGCGGCCACGGAGCCGCCGGCCGACGGCGGGGGGACTTTTCGCGGGCCCGTGCGACGCACGGAAACGCACGGAACACCTACGAAGGCACGGAACACGCGCGAACGCGCGCGAAAGCACCACACACATACGAACGCGCGGAAACGCACAGGCGCGCACCGCGTCCGGCCGGGCAGGATGGCCGCATGGCCACTCCTTCGCCCTCACTCCAGTCGGTCCACGTCTACCCGGTGAAGTCGATGGCGGGGAGCTCCCCCGGGGAGGCGGCCGTGGAGCCGTGGGGGCTCGCCGGGGACCGGCGGTGGATGGTGACCGGGCGCGACGGCCGGTTCCTCACCCAACGGCAGCTCCCGCGGCTGGCGTTGGGGGCGGCCCGTGGGCTGCCCGGGGGCGGGGTGCGGATCTCCGGCCCGGGGGCCGCGCCCCTGGAGGTGCCGGTGCCCGACCCCGTGCGCCGGGGCACGGTGACCGTCGAGGTGTTCCGCGACAAGGTCGAGGCGGTGCCCGCCGGCGACGAGGCCGACGCCTGGCTGACCGCCTTTCTCGGGGTCGAGGCCCGGCTGGTGCACATGGACGACCCGGCGGTCCGGCGCCCGGTCGACCTCCGGTACGGGCGCCGCGGGGACCGCGTCGGGTTCGCCGACGGCTTTCCGCTGCTGCTCACCTCCGCCGCCTCGCTCACCGCGCTCGACGCGCTGATCGCCGCGGGCGAGCACCCGGACGAGGCCCCGCTGCCGATGAACCGCTTCCGCCCGAACGTGGTGGTCGCCGGCACGGAGCCGTGGGCCGAGGACGGCTGGCGCCGCGTGCGGCTGGGCGAGGTCGCCTTCCGCGTCGTCAAACCCTGCGGGCGGTGTGTCGTCACCACCACCGACCAGCGCACGGCCGAGCGCGGCCGGGAGCCCCTGCACACCCTGGGACGCCACCGGCGCGGCGCGACCGGGCTCGTCTTCGGGCAGAACCTCATTCCCGAACACCCCGGAGTGCTGCGCGCCGGGGACCCGTTCGAGGTCCTCGACTGAACCGCCGGGCGACGGAACGGACAGCTGCCGCCCTCCTCCGTCCCCCCTCCCCTCCTC